>JBEBXZ010000087.1:0-6798 GCA_040391335.1 Dokdonella fugitiva
GGGTCCAGGTCTGGCCGAGATCCGTCGATCCATACAGGCCCAGATATTGCGAGGCATAGGCCTGGCCGCCGCCGTCCAGCAGGCGCGTGCCGTCGAAGTGAACCGCGCGCAGCGGGTGGTTCGGCAAGCCGGTCGAGCGGTTCGTCCAGCTCGCGCCGCCGTTGGTCGTCGTCCAGACTTCGCCACCCCCGAATGCGCCGCCGAAAATGGCGATGACGGTCTGCGAATCATCGGGCGCGACGGCGATCCCGGTGCCGCTCATCGGGGCGGGATGCGGCGGGGTGCGATCGACCCAGGTCTCGCCGCCATCCGTGGACTTCAGCAGGTTCGCCGGCTGTCCTCCGAACGCGTCGGCGACGCCGGCCCAGATGATGTCGGCATTGGACGGATCGAGGCCGACGTCGAGCACCATCTGGCCGGGGCCGATGCCGAGTTCATGTCGAATCCACGTGGCGCCATCGTCCTCGCTGCTCCAGACGCCGTTCTCCGTGCCGATGAATGCCCGGCCGCGCGCATTGAATTCGATGTCGTACACGCTGGTCGAGGCGAGTCCGACGACAGGCATCCAGGTGCTGCCGTTGTCCGTCGAGCGATACAGCGTTCCTCCGTTACCTCCTCCCGGGGCAATACCCGCCAGCACGAACCCGCTTGCCGTCGTGGATGCGGCCACGTCGGTGAGATCGCCACCGAACGGTCCGAGCGCGTGCCAGTCGGAAGATGCACCGCCAAGCGGGCTGTCGACTTTCCGTATCGATCCACGCGGGATCATGGGGCGATGCCCCGTCTCGTCCCGTCGATCGACGTGCAGTGCATCGCGCTTCGTCGCCTCGATCCTTTCCTCGCTGATCGGGACAGATCCCGCTCCAGCGGCGGTCAGGGCAATGCAAAGCCCCGCGAGAGTGACGGGTAGACGGGAATTCATGGATGACCTCGCTCGACAGGATGGCCGGAAACAATGGCGGCGCCACTGACAGCCGGGATCGGCTGTGCCTGCGGTCGAGCTTTACCCAGGGCGTGCCGTTTGCGCATTCCCTGGGGATTTCTTGCGTATCTGGAGGATGTTTTCGCGCTGTTTTCTCCCCGCTTTCCAGGCATGAAGAGGAGGTGCCGCCGCATTTCCTTCGTGGCATTGGCTGATCCGTGGGAAGGACGCGTTCTGCCGGTGGACGACGTCGGTCAGGGGATGGCCTGTTCCTCATCCTGTTTCCGGCTCATCCATACCGGGCATCGATACGCCATCTTCATCGCAATCGGCGCGTGGAATGGGGATTTCCGGTTGCGCCTGCAACGTTTCAACGCCAGTAAAGCCTCCTGAAACATCCCGGAAGCGAATCTCAAAAGCGATTCTCATGCTCCAGGCGGGCTGTGTTGCTAGCGTGTCGATGGCCGGCAGTGCAGCGTCGGCGCGGACTTGCCGCCGGCATTCGCGGTGCGGGCGGACAAGGATTCTTCAATAGCATGTTCAGGTATCGGCAGGCGGCAGGGATGCCTGGACTTTCCGGAGTGGGACCTGGAGCGGTAGCGGAGCGGCAAGGACCTGGCGCTCCGGATTCCCGGACTCCGGTCACGCGTCATTCCGGCACACGCCGCTGGTGTTGCGCCGCAAGCCAGATGCCCGGACGGCAGGTGTCTCGTTCAACAAGGCTCCATGCCCAAGCTGGTGGATTCGCCGGGATGGCGGTTCTTCCGGGCCGAGCGGCTGGCGTCTGTCCCGCGTTTTTCCTGCATCCCTTGGGGGAGGGGAGAAACATTCTTTCGCGTTGGCCCGGGAGGCCGACCGGTAACCGCAGGCGTCCCTGCATTGCGCAATACCGGATGACTCCCCATACCGACGATGCACAGGCATAAAGGCGATTCACATGAGATCAATGAAAAAACCAATCAGGGGTATCGTTCTTCGCGCGATGCTTCTCGCTGCGATCGGCGGCATTGCCGGGTTGCCCGTGGCTGTTCTCGCCGGGAATCCGGGGGAAATGGCGAAGCCTGCGGCAACGTCGGGCGTCCTCCAGCAGGTTGAACAGGGGATTCGGTCCGCGGTGGCGTCCTTCCTGCCGAAAGAGGCTATCGCGCCGCTTGCGATCGAGCAGAACGAAGACCAGAAGATCGTCGCCAGCGATGGCACCGAATTGCAGCGCTTCGGCGAATCGGTGGCGCTTTCCGGCGATACGGCAATGGTCGGCACGAATGACTCGAACACCGGCAGGAGCGCGGTCTACGTGTTCACGCGATCCAATGGCACCTGGGTCGAAACACAGAAGCTGCTTGCCGCGGATGGCGCGCCGGGCGATGACGCGCGCTTCGGCGCTTCGATCGCCATCAGCGGGACGACCGCGATCGTTGGCGCGGACAACGCGACGGTCAATGGCAAGCCAGGTCAGGGTGCGGCCTACGTGTTCCGCCAGAACGGCGGAACCTGGAGCCAGGTCGCGAAGATCGTGGCCACCGATGGCGTGTCGAACGACAACTTCGGCAACGCGGTCGCGGCATCCGGAAACGCGGTGCTGGTCGGCGCCCACAAGGCGCACGTGAACGGGAATCCCAGAGGTGCCGCCTATCTGTTCGAAGGCTCCAACGACGTCTGGACCCAGGTGCAGAAGATCAAGGGAGTCGATACGCGCGACCACGATGCATTCGGCTACCGTGTCGCGGTCTCGGACGCCAGCATCATCGTCAGCGCCCAGCTCGCCAGCTTCGATTTCCCCGGTGCGCTGTACTTCTTCAGCAAGACGGACGGAACCTGGCTGCAGAAGCAGAAGCTCATGGGCGAGGTCTACTCCATGTTCGGTTCTTCGCTGGCTGCGCGCGGAAACCGGCTGGTTGCCGGTGCGCCGGCGCTGGATGGCGAAGGCGTGATCTACGTGTACGCCGAGCTCGATGGCTTCTGGAGCCGCACCCATACCATCCGTACTCCCGAAGGCGAACTGTTCGCGAACTTCGGCTACTCCGTGGGCATGACCGATACCTCGATCGTTGCGGGCGCAAACGCGGCGACGGTCAACGACCTGTCGTGGAGCGGCGCAGGTTATGTGTTCACCGAATCGAATGGCGACTGGGACTATGTGCAGAAGCTCGTTGCCAGTGATGCCTCCGCGAATGACTCGCTGGGATCGACCGCTGCGATCGATGGCAGCACCGTTCTGCTCGCGTCGGCCGCGGCCAGCCCGGGCGGGAGCTTCCTGCAGGGCATGGGGTATTTCTTCACCAGCGAAACCGGAACGAATCAGCCGGCTGCCCTGGTGGCACCGGATGCCGTGGTCCTGACGCTGGAGCAAGGCGCTTCCCGCACCGTGCCGCTGCTGATTTCCAACATCGGCAGTGCCGCTCTGGATTACGCAGTGGCCGAAGGTGATTGCAAACGGCCCGGCGATATCGCATGGCTCGGTCTGACCGCTGCTTCAGGCAGCGCGATGCCCGGCAATACCGCGCAGGTTGCGGTGACGGCCAATGCCGCGACGCTCGGCGAGGGGCTGCATACCGCAACCCTGTGCGTGACCACCAACGATCCGCAGCATGCATCGATCGACGTCGCGGTCAGCTTGACGGTGATTCCCGCAGGCGTCGAGCCGCCGGTTATCGTCGCCAACCCTTCCGCACTGGATTTTTCGGTTTCGAGCGGCGCATCCGACTCCCGTGTGCTGGCTATCGGCAACACCGGCGGAAGTGATCTGGACTTCAGCATCGTCGAGCACTTCGCCAGGCTCGATCCGCCGAGTTACGCAACGGCGCGTGCGCGCAAGGAACGGGGTGATTCGACATCCCGCACCTCGACATTGAACAGGTCCGTCCGAGCATCGATTGCCGACGGGAACACCCCTGTGGTCCTCGCCGATACGGCGATTTCGCAAATGGCCGACAACACCCCGGGTGACGAAGGTCTTTCCTGCGGCGTCCTCGGCGAGAGCACCGCCGACAACAGCTGGTGGCGACGTTTCTATTTCGGGGAGCACGAGCAGGTCGGAGCAAGCACCAACGTGACCAGCGTCACCGTGTCCTCCGGTGGCTGGGGACCCGCGGGCGTGCCGATCACGATCAACCTCTACACGATCGCGCACTCGACCCCGGCAGATACAATTCCGACCAGTGGCCTGACCCTCATCGGGACCGCCAGTGGCATGATCGACAGTGGTCTCGTGTCCGTGACCATTCCGGTGTTCGGCTCGATCGACGATACGGCCGGCAAGGATCTCGTGGTCGAATACCACACCGATGGCATCGGCAACTTCCAGGGGCAGTTCTACCCCGGCGCCAATGCGACCCCCGAAACGCATCCGACCTTCATGTCCTCGGTGGCTTGCGAGCTCGATGAACCCACGACCGCCGCCAACCTCGGAGTCCCCGACTTCCATCTGACCATGGTCGTCAATGTTGCGGACGCCGCTCCCGCCGGCTGCCAGGATCCGGGCCAGATCGCGTGGCTCGGTGAAACTCCGTCATCCGGCATCGTTGCGCCGAACGGCAGCGCCGACGTGACGATCACCGCAAACGCGGCGGGACTCGCCGCAGGTTCGTATTCGGCGAATGTCTGCATTGTCAGCAATGATCCCGTGCGGCCGGTGATTGCCGTTCCCGTGAGCCTGACCGTTTCCACGGGGGGCGGCGGCGCACCGGTTGCCACGCTGACGCCCAATCCGCTGGCGCTTTCCGTCGCCGCGGGTGCAACAGCTGCGACACCGCTCAGGATCGGCAATCTCGGCGGCAGCGATCTGGCCTATGAGATCTCCGAAACCAGCGCGCGATCGAATCCTCCGAGCTACAGGAACATCCGGCAACCCAAGTCCGCGCAGGCGTTCGCAGGCGCCACGCTGTCGCAGGCGCCTGCCCAGGGCGGATTTGGCCGGCCGGTCATCCTCGACGCGACGATGATCTCGCAGATGCTCGACAACAGTCCCGGCAGCGAAGGCGTGTCCTGCGGCGTGCAAGGCGTCAGCACGGCGGCCAACAGCTGGTGGCGGCGCTTCTACTTCAACGAGTATCCGCAAGTGGGCACGCGTGCGGACATCGCGAGCGTCACGGTTTCCTCGGGCGGTGCGGGTCCGAACGGAATGCCGATCACGGTCAATCTGTACACGATTCCCCGCTCGACGCCGGTGGATACGATTCCGACCAGCGCACTCGTCCTGATAGGGACCGCCAGTGCGACGATCGACAGTGGATTCGTTTCGCTGACGGTTCCGGTCACTGGCACCATCGACGATACGGCGGGGAAGGATCTCGTGGTCGAGTACCACACGGATGGGCTCGACAATGGCACCGGCCAGTTCTTTCCGGGGGCGAACGCAACGCCTGAAACCCACCCGAGCTTCATCTCCTCGGCACAGTGCAACATCGTCGCGCCGACGCGGACGACGGCGATCGGGTTCCCGAACTTCCACTTGACGATGGTCGTCACGCTGGCCGACGAAGCGGCTCCCGCCGATTGCCAGAATCCGGGCGACGTGCCGTGGCTGGCCGCATTGCAGCCGTCCGGGCTGGTCGTGCCGGGTGGATTCGCCGATGTCTCGATCACGGCGGATGCCGGCGATCTTGCCGAAGGCACGTATGCCGCCAACCTGTGCGTGGCGACGAATGATCCGATCCAGTCGCTGGTCGCGGTCCCGGTCAGCCTGACCGTTACCCCACCGGTTGGCCTGTTCTGCAGCGGATTCGAAGTCGGAGACAATGGCGCATGTCGCAGTCTCGATCCGCCCGTGGACGAGAACATCGTACTCAGCGGACCGATCAACCACGCGATCGCCATCGACATCGATGGTACGTCGGTCAACTGGATCACCGGGCTCATCCAGGACGCCGACGTTCCCGGCGCGCACTTCAACGCCTACGACAACGATGCGCAACTGGGCTTCTACTGGCTGGGCGGTGCGCCGGACATTGCCGGTGTCTCGAGTTCCGCCTCGACCTCGGACTTCCTCGTCCTGCATGCCGGGGCGGTGGTCGGTCCGTCATCGGTCTGGTCGACGGTCCACAATCCTGGCCCCGCGCAATGGGCGGCCGATGCCGACGGGTATCTCGGCTTCCGATTCAATTGCGCTGCCTTGCCCGATCCGCCCGCGAGCGGCATCTGCTACGGCTACGTGCATCTGAGGACGACCGCACCCCGCGGCTTCCCGGCCACGATCGGCGACTATGCCTACGACAGGAGCGGCGCGGCGATCACGATTCCGTAATCGCCGGCTGATGCATGCCGGTCCCGGACCTGGGGCGTTCTTCCATGTCCGGGACCGTTTCGTCGCGAGTGCGCGCTGCACGGCGCGCGAAAGCGGCTCCCGCGGCGGAGTCTGGTGGTCGCGGACAATGGAGAAGCGCGGCGAGGACGGGGTTCCCCGCGCTGTCGATGTTGCCGCCAGGTGCGGATGGACCAGGCCATTCCCGTGGCGCCATGCCGGCCAACGCGTGATCCTCACCGGCTGCGGCGCAAATGCCGTGCCGCGGCACCCCGACCTCCGGTAAACTGCGCGGTCCCGGATGCCCGCATCCGATCTTTCGGCAATTCTCCCACCCATGTCCTTGTTCAGCGGAGAACTCCGCCATCACGCGCAGGCGTGCTATGCGATCGTTGCGAGTCGCTGGAACCCGCGCATCGTCGATTCCATGGTCGATGCCGCGCGCAGCACGCTGACCGCGCATGGCGTGGCGGAGGAACGCATCGATATCGTGCGCGTGCCCGGCGCCTGGGAAATCCCGGTTGCCGCGATGCGTCTCGCCGCCGAGGCGCGGGGGGGGGCGCGGCACGCGCGCGGCGGGGGGGGGGGGGGCGGCACCCCACACAAACAGCACGGTTGACGAGTGGTGTGGAAAACG
>JBEBXZ010000088.1:0-6792 GCA_040391335.1 Dokdonella fugitiva
GGCAAGCCCGATGAAGCGACTCGCATGCCTCGCTCCGCTTGGGGGGACGAGCGACGTGATCGAGGGGCCGCGCGATGAATGTCGAACTCCGGCTGCGTCCGGAGCCAACGGGCTCGACGGGCGAATACATGCCACGCATCGCGCCGCATGGCCGATAATCCCGCGCATGGAAACGGAATTGCTCAAAGCGGATGCGCTGGGCCGCATCGATATCGTGCGCGATGGAGAACATCGCTGGATCCGTCGCGACACGCGCGCGGCACGCCTGGGCTTGCGCTGGTTCGCCGGGCGCGCCGCAGCCCGCGAAGCGCGAGTCCTGCGCGTGCTGCAAGGACTCGACGGCGTTCCGCAACTGCTGGCCTGGGATCGGGGCATTCTCGATCGCGGCTATATGGATGGTGCGCCGATGCAGCAGGCGCAGCCGCGCGATCCCGCGTATTACCGGGCTGCGCATCGCTTGCTCAAGAGCCTGCGTGCGCGAGGTGTCGCCCACAACGATCTGGCCAAGGAGCCGAACTGGCTGCAGCGGGCCGATGGCAGTCCGGCCGTGGTCGATTTCCAGATCGCCTGGGCCTCGCGACGATGCGGTGGCTTGTTCCGCCTGCTCGCGCGCGAGGATCTGCGGCATCTGCTCAAGCACAAGCGGACCTACTGTCCGGAGTCGCTGACCCCGATCGAGCGGCGTGTGCTGGCGCGACGTTCGTGGATCGCGAGCGGGTGGCGGGCCACGGGAAAGCGCGTCTACAAGCTGATCGCACGCAAGTTGCTCGGTTACTGGGACAACGAAGGCCAGGGTCGCGTGCGCCGCTGAGCGCGGCGTATCCGGCTGCCGGCAACGGAGGAATGTGCCGCTGCCTGTAGCAATCGTGCACCGGCATGGATGCAGGCATCCAAAGCCCGCGGCGGGCGCCTCCCGCATATCGCCTTGATGTTGCAAAAGATTCTTTCGCCGGCGGGAAGATGTCTTTCGGAGCGGCGGCAAGGGTATGCATGTTGCATGGGAAGTGGCAGCAGGAACGAACAAGGAATGGGTCGTCGTGACGCAGGGGCTCCGGAGGACCGCATCATCGAGGGAATGGGAATGATGCAGGGCGGTCCCGAACAGAACGGGTTCGCCGGCTTCGCCGCATGGCATCCGCGCCGCTGGCTCGGACGATCGCGGCTGTCCGATACCAGCCTCGCTTCCGAGGATGAACCCTCGCGGATCCTGCCCTACGAGTTCGGTGCGCTGATCCTGCTGGCGGCGCTCGCGATGCTGGTTGCCACGCTCGCCCTCGAGGTGCAGAACACGGCAACTGCCTACACCGTCGGCGAGATGCACTGGTCGCGCAGCCAGGACGACGCGGTGCGTGCCCTGACGCGCTACGTACGCAGTGCGGATGCGCGGGATCTGCAGGATGCGCGTGCCGCACTCGCGATTCCGATGGGCGATCGTGCCGCACGCCTTGCACTCGAAAGCTCACCGGCCGACGTGGCGACCGCGCGCGCCGGCTTTGAGCAAGGGGGAAATGCCAGGCAGGATCTGGAGCGCATCGTGCGCGCCTACCGCTTCCTGCGGGATGCGCCGTATTTCCGCGATGCGGTCGGCTACTGGCGGGAAGGTGACGCGGGCGTACTTGAGCTGCTCGCGCTGGCCGACCTGATTGAATCAAGCCATCGACAGGGAGGGCCAGATCCCGGGCAGATCGCCGAGTACGACCGGCAGATCCGGCTCGTCGCCACGCGCACACGCGAAGTCGCGCGTGCGTTCTCCGCCTCGCTGGGGGATGGCGTGCGCGTGCTCAACCGGATGCTGGCGATCGCCAGCATCCTCGTCTTCATGTTCATCGTGATCGGTGTGGTGGCGCTCCTGTCGCGCACGCTGCATCGCATCCGCAGCGGTGAAAGCGTGTTCCGTGGCGCCTTCCATCGCGCCGCGGTCGGCATGTTGAAGATGGATCGCCACGGCCGCATCCTCGACGCCAATGCGCGGATCGCGGCGATCCTCGGTTATTCCGTGACGGAATTGCGCCAGTTGCGCCTCCAGGATGTGCTGGAAGTCGATGATCTCGCGCGACTCGGTCGCGACAGCTCCGGCGGAATCGACTGGATACCGCAGACGCATGCGGTCGAGCAGCGCTTCCTGCGCAGTGATGGAACACCGTGCTGGGTGCGCTGGAGCGTGTCCGTGGTCAATCCCGCGCTGGCGCGACAGGCTCGGGTATTCGCGATCGTCGAAGACATCTCGATGGCCCGTGAATTGCGCGACGAAATGGCTTATCAGGCCACGCATGATGCGCTCACCGGATTGATCAACCGCCGCGAGATCGAGACGCGCCTGCGGGGCATGCTGGAATCGTCGCGGCAAGGCAAGCGCAACGCGTTCTGTTTCCTCGATCTCGACCAGTTCAAGCTGATCAACGACAGTTGCGGCCATGCCGCCGGCGACCAGTTGCTGCGCCAGCTCGCCGACGTACTCCTGCCGCAGTTGCGCAGCACCGACTCCCTCGGCCGACTCGGCGGCGACGAATTCGCCATATTGCTCGAAGACACCGACATCGATGCTTCCGAACGAATCGCGGAACGCACGAGGCAAATGCTCGCTGGTTTCGTCTTCCTGTGGGAGGAGCGCAAGTTCAACGTCACCTGCAGCATCGGCATCGTGGTTGTCGGTGGCGACGAGCAGGATGTCATGAGCATCCTGCGCGCGGCGGATCGCGCCTGCTATCTCGCCAAGGAAGACGGCCGCAACTGCATCCGCATATACAAGGCCTCGGATGAGGCGATCGCGCGCCGTCGCGATGAAATGGCGTGGATCGACAGCATCCGCAAGGCGCTCGCCGAGCAACGCATCGTGTTGTATGCCCAGCGCATCGAAGCCCTGTCCGGCTCGCCCGGACTGCGCTACGAGGTGCTGGTGCGGCTGATCGATTGCGAAGGGGAAATACACACGCCCGAGGTCTTCATGAGGGCGGCGGAGCGCTACGGGGAAGCGCTCGCAATCGACCGGCAGGTTGTTTCCCTTGCCTATCGCGAACTCGCCGAGAATCCGCTGCATGTGCATGAACTCGATCTCTGCCACATCAACGTTTCGGCGCAATCCATCGCCAACGCGGAGTTCCGCGCGCACGTTGCCGGCCTGCTCGACCTTGGGCAGGTTCCTCCGGAGAAGTTCTGCTTCGAACTGACCGAAACCGCGGCCATCGGCAATCTTGTCCAGGCACGCCACTTCATCGACGAAATGCGCGGCCGTGGCTGCAAGATCGCGCTGGACGACTTCGGCAGCGGACTTTCCTCGTTTGCGTATCTGCGCAACTTGCCGGTCGATGTCCTCAAGATCGATGGCATATTCGTTCGTCATCTCGAAAGCAACGAGATCGACGCGGTGCTCGTGCGTTCGATCTGCGAGATCGCCCACTTTCTCGGCAAGACCACGATCGCCGAATGCGTCGAGAACAGGCTCAGCCAATCACGCCTGCGGGAACTCGGTGTCGATCTGGTACAGGGATTCGCCATTCATCAACCCGCACCGCTGGTTGAACTCACGCGCCAAGCGCAAGCCACGCGATTGCCGATCACCGCCTGAGTGCCCTGGTATGGCGGGCTGGAATGCCTTGCTCCACGGCAGGCCGAAGATGGTTCACGTCTCGTCGCTTCCTCGCACCAAGCTGCTTGCTTCATGGCTGCGAGAGGCCAGGCTGTTGCAGCAGGCGGCGAATGGTTCGTATCTGCCGGATCTGGACGCGGGTGCGCCGGGCACGCAAACGTCCGCGCCGCTGGCCGCGGGCACATTCGAGAATGGAGCGACGTTCCGCGTCGAAGGCATCCGCATTGCGCAGCAATGGCATCTGCGCCTCGTGGTGTCCGATGTCGATGGCGAGCGTGCGGCTGCGTGGAGCGCATTGCCGCTGACGCGCACGAACGCGATGTTCGCGATCGTGCCGCACGATGCCCATGGCTCGACGCTGCTGCTGATCGGCGCGGAACAGGACATCGAGATGATCCTGGCCGCGCAGGGCCAGCCCACGCTCGTTGCGCCGAAGGATGTGTCCGTGCATTGAGCCGTGGCATCGGGCGCGACACGCTCCGATCGTTGAAAGAAGAAGGCCGCCGGAGCCATGCTCCGGCGGCTTTTTCATGGGTGGCTATCGCGTCACGGCCTTGTCCGCTGGCGGCTGCCATTCCCCGTTCAGCGCGTATCACGCGCGATCGAGATGGAAGGCGATCGGCACCAGGCCTTCGGCGGGGATGGCGCGGCCATCGACCTGCACCGGACGGAAGCGCCAGCGCAGCACCGCTTCGCGTGCCGCGCGATCGAGGCGGAACGATCCGCTGCTGCGCGCGACATCGACCTGTTGCGGCATGCCATTGCTGCCGACGCGTACGCGCAGCAACACGACGCCTTGCTCGCCGCGGCGCTTGGCATCCGGCGGATAGCGCGGCTCGGTCATGCTCTCGTAGGCGAGCGTGACGTTCGCCGATCCGTGAGCAGGACCTTCCATGACCAGGTCCGATGCCGGTGCGATATCCGTGGCCGTCGTCATGGGCGGTACCGCCACGGGGATTGCGGATTCGGCGGTCGGGGAAACTGTCACGGGCGTCACCGGGCGACTCACGGGTGCCCGTCGCGGCGTGATGCGCGCGGGCTGCGGCTCATCGGGAATCGGCAGCACGGGCAGCTCGGGTGGTATCTCGGTGATGCTGACTACCGTTTCGACCGGCGCGGGAACGGATGGAACAGGAACGGCGAGTGGAATCGCGAGCAGCAGGATCGCGCCCAGATGGATCGAGAAGGTTCCGCTCAGGCCGCCAATGCGCAGCCAGTTGCACGAATCCGCATGGATCGATGACGCCGCTTGCCTTGCCATGAGTGTTCCCCTCTGCGTGTGAGCGTGGAAGCTGCAACGCGACGGGTGGGGCTGCGGGGTTTCAGGTATTTCCATGCCCGCGTTGCGCGGGCGTGCAATCGCGCGCGGCTCAGTCGATCGTTTCGTGCGGGGTGTCGGAAGCCCGCAGATAGGCGATCTTGCGGACCGCCGGCAACTGCCGGATTTCCCATTCCGCGCGTGCTGCCGAGGAACGGTCGGGATAAGGACGCGAGCCGACCAGGCGCACGGGAGGATTGGCTCGCGTGTAGCGCGCACCTTTGCCCGCCGCATGGGCCGAATAGCGAGCGGCGAGGTCATTCGTGATGCCGGCATACAAAGCGCCGTTGCGGCATTCGATCAGGTACAGGCACCACGGGCGCTGGCTATTCGACATGCGTGTTTTCCCCGGCGCCGGTCAGTCGAGGCGCTTGCGGAAGCGGCGCACGGCGATCCCGAGCATGATGACGATGAAGGCGCCGAGTGCCGCAAGTTCGGGCCATAGTTCGCCGAGCCCGGCGCCACGCAGCATGACGCCGCGGATCAGGCGCAGGAAATGGGTCAATGGAAACGCCTCGGCGATCCACTGCGCCGCGCGTGGCATGCCGTCGTAGGGAAACATGAAACCGGACAGCAGGATCTGAGGCAGGAAAAGGAAGAACGCCATCTGCATGGCCTGGAACTGGGTCTTCGCCAGCGTCGAGATGAACACGCCGAGCGAGAGCGTGGCGCCGATATAGGCAAGCGCGGCGAAATAGACATCGAGCAACGATCCGCGCACCGGCACGTCGAACACGAGCACGCCAAGGATCAGGATGAGGGTGACCTGGATGAGGCCGATACCGACGTACGGGAGCACCTTGCCGATCGTCAGTTCGAATGGCGACAGCGGAGTCGCGATGAGCATCTCCATGTTGCCACGCTCGTTCTCGCGCACGATCGCCATCGCGGTGAAGATCACCATCGTCATGGTGAGGATCACGCCGATCAGGCCCGGCACCGTATTGATCGGCGCGCGACGCCCGGGGTTATAGAGATTGACGATCTCGACCGGGCGAATCGTTTCGACGCCGGGCACGTGGTCGAGTTGCTTCAGCGGAAAGCTTCCGAGCTGGCGAGCGGCGGCCTGCACCGACTGATCCGAGCCATCGACGACGAGCTGCCACGCGGGGCGATCGGGGCGTTCGAGCCGTGTCTCGAAATCGCGTGGAATCACGACGGCTGCGCTGATCTCGCCACGGCGCATCAGATCCTCGATCTGCTGCGGGACGGCGATGCGATGGCGGAAGTCGAGTACTTGGGACGAGGACAGCTCGGCGATCAGTTCGCGCGAGCGCCAGGTGTTCGACTCGTCGAGCACGGCTGCCGGCAGATGGCGCACATCGAGATTGATTGCAAAACCGAACAGCAACAACTGCAGGGTCGGAATGCCGATGATCATGCCGAACGTCAGCCGGTCGCGCGCGAGCTGACGCAATTCCTTGCGGAATACGGCGAACAGGCGTGAGAACTTCATGCCGTGCGCTCCCCGCTGCTGCGTGTCGCAGCGACAAACACATCCTCGAGATTCGGCGACGTCGGTTCGACCTCGGCGATGATGCCGGCGTCGCGCAGGTAGGCGCGCAGCCAATCGACGCCGTCTTCGCGGCGGTCGGTCAGTACGCGCAGGCTCGCGCCGATCTGGGCGACTCCGAATACATGCGATTCGCGCGCGAGAATCTGCTGCAGGCGACGCGGCTCGGCGCAATCGACATGCAAGGTCGTGCCGGGCAGGGCGGCCATCAGATCATGCGGCGTTCCGTTGGCGACCAGGCGGCCACGATCGAGGATCGCGAGGCGATGGCAGCGTTCGGCTTCGTCCATGTAGTGGGTCGATACGAGCAGGGTCGTGCCGGTATCGGCGAGGTCGAACAGCGCATCCCAGAACTCGCGTCGCGATTGCGGATCG
>JBEBXZ010000089.1:0-6784 GCA_040391335.1 Dokdonella fugitiva
TCGCCAGAATGCGCAGGCTGATGCGCTTGATGCGTTCAATGTCGATCGATCCGGTCATCAGTTCGGCGAACACGGCGAGACCTTCCTGGGTCGCGGTGATGCGCGGCGAGCTCAGCGCCAAGGAGGCAAGGTTCGGCTGGCGACGGCCGTTGAGCGCGGTCAGCGTGTGCACGAAGGCCTCGTGTTCGAGCAACTGGTTGCGATCGTATTCCGTGAAGCAGGTCGAGGAGCGCAGGCGGATGCGCGTCGCGCCGGCGGCTGCCTTGGCGATCAACTGGTCGTCGATCTCGACGCGCACCGTACTTGATCCGAAGAACGCATCGAGCTGCTGCTGCAGGTCCTCGCGCAGCACCTCGGCCGGAATGCAGTAGTCGGCATCGTTGATGACGATTTCGCGATCGAGTTCGCTGGCGAGCGAGATGAAGTGGTTCGCCGCATCGATGTTGGTCTGTTCGCTGCCGGGAACCTTGTGTCCGGGGCGGCCGAACAGGCGGATCGAATGTTCGGTCAGGGCTGGCGTGCCGACCGCTTCGAGCAACTCCGTCGCGATGCGCCAGGATTCGGCACTGCGCCGGATGTAGTCGCCAACCGGATGGCCGGGATCGGCCGAGTCGTGCACATCCCGGATCGCGGCCCGATGGACCGAATAGTCCGGCTTCGTGTACTCGATCTTCGGCAGCGACACTTCCCCACGCTTCCACGCACGAAGAAAGGTTTCCTGCGTCGAGGCCGGCCAGCTGAGCGAGCCCAGCATCCGGATGCCCTTGACCGCGGCGACCAGGCGTCGGTCGAGTTCGGCATGCTGCTCAAGGTGATCGGTCGCGGGGCTCATGTCCGGGCAATATAGTCGAGACGCAACGGGCCGTCTCGCGCCGCAGGATACTGCCCTTCCTGACCATGCCCGGAATCGGGATCAAGGTGCCCGGATTGAGGGCCGGGTTGTGTCGGGATGTTCGTGACGCTCGTTGTCGGAGCGTGCGTCGCACAGAGTGGATGCCGAGCGAGGGGGGCCGGGCCTTGGATCCAGATCGACTTGCACCGGACACTGCGCGCGAGTACGGTGCAAAAATCATCCGTGAAAGGAGTTTGTGTGATGAAAGTCCATCAAGCGCTTTTTGCGACTTTGTTCGCGATGATTCCGCACGTGGCCTATGCCGTTATTCCAGAGCAGGCTGCAACGAGCGCCAAGGAAGAAGAATGCAGTACGGATTTTTATCGTTTCTTCCCGGGCGATGCGAATTTCTGCCTGGCCGGGAAATACTGGAGAAAAGAACAGTACCATCGCTCGGAGCAGATGCTCGAACTCGCGGCCGGCTGGGCCAGCAAGCCGGCGCAGCATCTACTCGGGGTAGCGCATTTCAATGGCGACGGTCTTGCCCGGAATCGCCCGCTCGGCCTGGCCTGGCTGGCCCTGGCTGCGGAACGTGGTGATCCGCGTTTCACGGCCGTGCTGAACTCGGCGTACACATCGGCCAGTCAAGAGGAGCGCCTCGAAGCCAACCATCTGCTGGTGGACATGCGTGCGCGCTATGGCGACGCATTTGCCGCCCGTCGCGCTGTGGCGAAATTCGAGCGGGCCTTGCGCGAACTCAATATCAGCGTCTACGACTGGCGAACCTGCATACGCGGCATCACGACGGCGTCCCCGGTGACGATGGCGGATCCCGACTGCATGGGCGGATCGACATTTTCGGTCGAGCTTCACTTGCGCAAGCTCAGCAATGTCTACTTCAACGGCTGGAAGGGACGTGAAGGCACGGTGGTCGTGCATCCATTGATCGATGTCGTCGCCGAAGGCGATCCGGCGCAGCACTGAGTGCTGCGCCGGTTGACTTTCACCGTCTAGCTAGAGATTCGCGTCGAGCCAGGCGATGCGCTGCTCGAGCCAGTCGCGCAGGTAGGCGATCTCGCCTTCCTTCGATCCGGTCACGACCACGTTCGGCCAGACCTGGGTGCGCAGGATAGGCCATTTCTGGAAGTTGCGTCCCGAGGCAGCCTGTATGGCCAGCGCGTTTGCCTCGATGAAATCGGGCAGGCTGTCGATATGCGCGGCCTTGCTCGCATCCCATTTGGCGCGGGTCGCCGCAGCGAACACGGGATCCTGGAAGAACCGGTTGTAGTAAGTGCCCTGACGGATCCAGAAGCCTTGCGGCTCCGAGCTGTCCGCGTAGTTGGCATTGCCCGTGCTGATGTCGAAATCCCAGAGTGGACCACGGTTCAGCTTGCCGTTGCGGTCCTTGTAGCTCCATATGCTCGTAAGGCCTTGCGCATCGATGTTCGAGGTCAGTTCGTTGACCAGGTACCAGTCGATGAACGTCGACGCGTCGGCATAGGCCGGGTAGCCGGTTGCCGGGTCCGCAAAGCTGCTCGAGTACAGCACGGTCTCGAATGTGTTCATGTAGTCGAGCAGGTAGGCCCGTTGCTGGGGGACGATGGCTTCCTCGTCCGGCGTATCGATGCAGTACGGGATACCCATTGAGGTATCGAACTGGACGGCCGCATCGCAATCACGGCGACCATCGAGTTCGAACAGATAGCCGCCGGTGATCGCCGGGGCTGTCACGTCGCCGGAATCGATCTCGGTGATATCCACCCGATCCTCGTCGACGCGGATCGTCTCGACCAGTTGGTAGACGCCGAGGTATTCGCCATTGAGCGTCACTTCGGCCATCCGTGATCGCGGTGTCCAGGCCATCGCGAGGCGCTCGCCGAGGGCGAACGCGAACAGGTTGCGCAGCAGGCTCTTGTCCGCGTAGTTCGCGAGCAGCGCCCAGTGCTTGCTCGAAGGCATGCCGAGCAGCCCGGACTTCGCCGCGAGTTTGATGCGGTAGGGCTTCTTCGGCATGCTCCACGTGGAATTGCCGCGGCCGCGGATTTCCATCGACCCGGAGTAGACCAGAGCGGGATCGCCCGAGGTGATCGACAGGTTGCCATCCACGTAGACCTCACGATCGATGCCCGCTCCGCCCGCCGTGGTCAGCGCGATCACCGGCAGGGCGTCGGCGGGAGGCTGCGGCGCCTGTGCGGAAATATCGAAGCTGTCCGCAAACAGCGCGTCCGGCGCATTGCCACCGGTTGCCGCGGTGCCGGTACGCACGATGCGCACGCGCGCGCGGGTTGCCTTGTCCTTGGCGAATACATTGCCTTCGCCGAAGAATACCGTCCAGGCATTTCCCGGGAAGTCGACCTGGCTGGTCGAACTCCAGTAGGCGGCGCCGAGCGTGTTCGGGAAGAGGTCTGCATCGATCGCCGGCATGCGGCGTGATGGATGGAGCAGGCTGGCAAGTTCCTTGGCGTTCGGCAGACGCCAGTCGTTGTGCCCGTTCCAGCTCTGCGCATTGCGTTGCTGCACGCGCTGCAGCGCCGTTTCCCAGGTGACCATTTCTGCGTCGCCCGCGCAGGTCGGTGCAGTGCCCTGGCCGATCGAACAGCGATCCCAGACCAGACCGGTGCGCGGATCTCCGACCGTGCCGTCGCCGGCATCCTGGGGCGCGCCGAACCATTGGCCGCCGCGCACGAGCCTGACATCCGCGGCCTGCGTCGCGTTGGCGCCATTGATGAAACCGCCGCCGAAATTCACGATGCGGGCGCGCTGTGCCGGTGCGGAGGGATCAGCCTCGCTGGTCCAGTGGAAGCCGGTGGCCGTCGCGGGGAAATAGGTTGCATCGATCGAGGATGCGACTGCCGCGTAGTCGACCAGCCCGTGCAGTTCACTGGATGCCGGCACGCGCCAGTCCGAAAAACCACAATGCGCGGCGCTGCGTGCATCGGCCTCGGCCTGGCGCGCGCCGCCCCAGCTGACACTCGTCGCGACAGTGGCAAGCCAGACCAGACCGGTCACGTTGTCCCGCGTGCAGCCCCAGGCACCCGGTGCCGTTCCCGCCGCCGCATTCGCTGGCAGGTCGTTGCCCGCGTTGGAGACCTTGGTGAAATCAAAACCCGCGATACCGTCGCCAATCTTCGCAAGAGTGCCGGCCTGGGTCGCCGCATCGCGACCGCTCGCACCATCCTGGCCGGGCCACGACGAACTGTTGCAGGCGATGACGGTCACCGGAATGCTGCCTGCTCCTGAATAGCAGGTGATGGCGCCGGTGTCGTTGATGCGCTGCGGGAGAGTCTGCGCAATGGCGCAGGGGGCGAGGATAGACGCCGCGACGAGGCTGGAAAGCCAACGCAATACGGTCCCTTGTGAGCCATGCGATCTGCTCATGGAAAAGCTCCTGTTTATCTGGGTACCCCGGATAAATACCCGGATTTACCGCGGAGCGCGAGGAAATGGTTCTCATTCGGGATTGACGGAAGGATCGCGTATTGCCGGATTTCCGTTGCGCCGCGCGCACTTTGCGTATCACGTGCGAGGGTCGGTGATGGCGCGCAGATCGACCTGATTCCGTCGCTATCCGCACACAGGAACCAGCTTGGATACGTTCGCGAAAAGCGGGGATGGCCCCGTCAAGGCGCAGGTTCAGTGCTTGCGCCGGGCACGCCGCGCCGGATTGCCAGCGAGAAATCCTCGCCATTCGCGTCCGCGGCGATGGCGCGCGCATTGATGTGGCCGAGTGCAGCGAGCGTGGCGAGGTCGTAGCCGGGCGCGAGCACGCCGAGATCCTGCAGGTATCCGGGAAGGTAACCGGACAGCAGGAGCCGGTGGTCGAGCGGCAAGCTGGGATCGATGCGTCGCGCGAGCGTGTAGACGACGGTCGTGCAATTGCTGGTCAGCGTGTTGTAGAAGCGCGGCGTTGCCTCCAGCTCGCCTGCCTCATCCACATAGCTGAGGAACAGCGAGCGCAGAACGGGACGTGGCAGACGCAATGGATAGGTGTGGACGTCTTCACCGCGCACGTTGCTGCGCACGCGGACGATGTCGTTCTCATCGGCGGCGATCAGCACGGATTCGAACTGGCGGAAGAAGCCGCCGATCGCGGAGAAGCTCTCGTGACGTTCTTTCCGGATCTCCAGCGAGAACACGAGATGGCGACCGTCGTCGAAACCGAAAGAGATCAGGGTGTGCGCGATCGCCGGACCCATCCAGTAGGACAGGAACATGTCGGCGGAAACGAGACGGTCCAGATCGTACTCGCGGGTCTCCCAGCGTGGCGTGTAGTCGTCCTTGCTGCGCCATTCGAAATTGCGCACATTATTGATAACCACGTGACTGCCGCTCACCTCGGCATGCATAAGGCGCGCGACGTCGTCGGCCCAGTCGCGGTCGTGCGAGGGGCGTGCCGTGCTCCACCACAGCAACATGCCGATCAACGCAAGAATGAAGACGACGAACGCGCGCCAGCGATGCTGTCTGCGCCACACGAGCAGGATCGCGGCGATGCCGAGACTGCTCCAGATCGCGATCGCAATGACCTTCGCGTAGCCGGGACCGGGCAACTGGTACCACAGGGCGAGGCTGCCCCAGATGACCGCTGCAATCAGCAGCAGATCAAGCAGCAGCAACGCAATGCCGCGCAGGATGCGAATCCATACGGAACAGGGCGCGGCATTCACCGCGGTGCCTCGCAGTGCCATCGGGGAATCCTAGGCAAACCGGGTGCTCGCGCTTTCATGGAAAGCCCGCCCACTCAGCGCTTGCCATTTTTCTCGCTGATGCGTCGGCCGATCACCCTGGGCAATACGCGCGATTCCGTTTTCCGTCGCATTTGTACTTCGAGGTTCTCTGCCGCAATGGCCAGCTCATCGCGCAGCTTCAGATAGTTCTGCCAGCGCCCGGCATCCAGATGTCCGTCGGCAAGCGCCGCGCGCACGGCGCAGCCCGGTTCGCTCTGGTGGCTGCAGTCGCCGAAACGGCAACCCTGGGCCAGTTCATCGATGTCGCCGAACTGGTCGCCATCGAGCTTCTCCTCACCGGTCAACTTGATCTCGCGCATGCCGGGCGTGTCGATCAGGCAGCCACCCGTCGGCAACTGGATCAGCGCGCGATACGTCGTGGTGTGCCGGCCACGGCTGTCGTTCTCGCGCACGGCCTTGGTCGCCTGGCGCGTTTCACCGAGCAGGGTATTGGTCAGGGTCGATTTGCCAACGCCTGATGAGCCGACGAGCACCGTCGTCGTGCCTGGACCCAGGTGACGCAGCAGAGGCGCGATGCTTTCGGGCGATTTCGCGTTGATCGCGTGGATTTCGGTTTGCGCCGGAACATGGATACGCATCGCATCGATCGCGGCCTGGATGTCGTCGCTTTGGTCCGCCTTGGTCAGGATCACCACGCTGCTCGCACCGCTGCCTTCCACCAGCATCAGATAGCGATCGATGCGTGCCGGATTGAAATCGCCATCCAGTCCGGTGATCACCATCACGCAGTCGACATTGGTGGCGATCAACTGGCGCTGGTGACGCTCGCCGGCTGCGGCGCGTGCGAGCACGCTGCGTCGCGGCAGCACCTTTTCGATGATCGGTGTCTTGCCGGTCGCGATCTGCACGAAGTCGCCCACGGCGGGGCGTTCGGTCGGATCGATGTCGGGCTTGAGGAAACGTGGCGCGGGCTGTGCGTTGAATGCGTGCAGGCCATCGTGCAGTTCGTAGCCAGCACGATGCTGGGCGATCACGCGGGCGATGGTCAGCGACGACGTGTCGTCGCCGGTTGCGGGCAATTCACCGCGCCAGCCGATGCGTGTGAGCGGAGTGTCGGGAGTGTCGGACATCGCCAGCATTCTACCGGCGATCCGCCCCAGGCATGCGCCCGTTGCCTCAACTGCGTTACGGAGACGTGCTGGCCACGCTTTTTGCCTGCGACACGATCGCCGCCGCGCGAGGCAGTACCTCGACATGTGCGCCA
>JBEBXZ010000090.1:0-6765 GCA_040391335.1 Dokdonella fugitiva
CGACGATCATCGAGGACAATTGCTTCATCGGCGCGCGTTCCGAAGTCGTCGAAGGCGTTGTCGTCGAACGCGGCAGCGTGATCGGCATGGGGGTGTTCCTCGGCCAGTCGACGCGCATCTACGATCGCGCGACGGGCGTGACCAGCTACGGCCGCGTGCCGGCGGGCAGCGTGGTGGTGGCCGGATCCCTGCCTGCGGCGGACGGCAGCCACAGCCTGTATGCGGCGATCATCGTCAAGCAGGTCGATGCCAAAACGCGCTCGAAGACCGGCATCAACGAGTTGTTGCGCGCATGAGCGCCGTGACCGTCGTTCATGGTCTCGACAAATGCGATACCTGCAAGAAGGCGCGCAAGTGGCTCGATCGCCATGATGTTGCCTACGAATTTGTGGATTACCGTGCGCAGCCCGCGACACCTGCCACGCTCAGGCAATGGGCGCTGACCGTTGGCGGCTTCGAGAAGCTCGTCAATCGCAGCGGCACGACCTGGCGCAATCTCGCGCCGGCGCGGAAGAATCCGGGCTCCGATGCGGAATGGACCTTGCTGATCCGCGAGTATCCCGCGCTCGTGCGTCGCCCGGTGGTGGTGCTGGCGGATGGTTCGGTCAGCCTCGGTTTCAGCGATGCGCTGTTCGGCAAGCTGTTTGCCGTATAGATCAGACGCAATGGCATTTCTCATTCCGGGCCCATCATGTCGCAAACCGAGAACATCCCGACCGCCGTCGTCGAACTGACCCGCGAACTGATGCGCAAACGTTCGCTGACGCCGGATGATGCGGGATGTCAGGCGTTGCTGGCGAAGCGCCTGGCCGCTGCGGGATTCACCATCGAGCATCTGCGCTATGGCGACGTCGACAACCTGTGGGCGACGCATGGCACGCAGGGCCCGGTGCTGATCTTCGTCGGGCATACCGATGTCGTGCCGACCGGCGACGAGCGGGAGTGGTCGAGTCCGCCGTTCGAGCCGACGATTCGCGATGGCGTGCTGTACGGGCGTGGCGCGGCTGACATGAAATCGGGCGTAGCGGCGATGACGATTGCGCTGGAGGCGTTCGTCACGTGCCATGCGCAACATCAGGGCGTCGTCGGGCTGCTGGTCACGAGTGACGAGGAAGGCCCATCGATCGATGGCGTGCGCAAGGTGGCGGAAGAGTTCCAGCGTCGTGGGCAGCGGATCGACTGGTGCCTGGTCGGCGAACCTTCATCGCAAACCCGGCTCGGCGACCTGATCCGCGTCGGCCGGCGCGGCTCATTGAGCGGTTACCTGGAAGTGCGTGGCATACAAGGGCATGTCGCCTATCCGGAAAAGGCACTCAACCCGATCCACGTCGCCGCACCGGTACTGGCTGAACTCGCGGCCACGCAATGGGACGAAGGCGATGCGAACTTCCCGCCGACCTCGTTCCAGATCGCAAACATTCGTGCCGGCACCGGCGTCAACAATGTGATTCCCGGCGTGCTCGAGGCGTCGTTCAATTTCCGCTTCGGTACGGCGAGCACGGCGGCGGGATTGCGCGAACGCGTCGAAGCCTGCCTGCATCGGCATGGACTGGATTTTTCCCTGCGCTGGGAGCTTTCCGGCGAATCCTTCGTGACCCGCGAAGGGGCGTTGCGCGATGCGGTACAAGCCGTGATTCTTGAGCAATGCGGGCTGGATCCCGTTGCCAGCACCGGCGGCGGTACTTCGGACGGGCGCTTCATCGCGCCGCTCGGCGCGGAAGTGGTCGAACTCGGCCCGGTCAACGCGAGCATCCACAAGATCGACGAATGCGTCTCGATGGCGGATCTCGAGCGTCTGCCGGCGCTCTACCTCGGGATCATCGAGCGCCTGCTGCCCTCGATGCGGAACGATGTTTCCTGAACGAAGTGGCTTTCCCGGTTGCCCCGGCTGGAGCGATAATCGCTGCCTGTCCAGTGCATTCGATCGCCTATCCGTGATATCTAGTGCCGGGGTGCTCTGCCGGGCCCCGCTCTGGATCATCGATCTGGCGCCCGGCGAACGATCGCTACAACGGATTGCGAAACTGGGCCAGTCTCCGGATGTTGCCGCGACTGAACCGATGGATCGGATAATCCCATCGCGTCTGCGCTGGCCTTCACGGTGAATGGCCGGATCAAATCTCGGGTGGCTGTTTTGCGTTTCGATTTCTCATTGAACCGATGCTGGGCCAGCGCCTTGGCGCGGATGGCCATGCTGTGCGTGGTGGTGTTTGCGGCGACTTCCGCGCTGGCTCTCGATTTCACGCCACACGGCACGCAGCCTGGTCTGCTCTGGGCGCTCGAAGAGCCCGACGCGTGCAGTTCCTGCCATCGCGGATTCAGCGCAACGCGCCCGGATTTCATGCCGCACAACACCTGGGGCGGCTCGATGATGGCCAATGCGGCGCGCGATCCGTTGTTCTGGGCGGCGCTCGACGTGGCCAACAAGGATTTCCCCGGCGCGGGCGATTTCTGTCTGCGCTGCCATACGCCCCCGGGGTGGTTGAATGGACGCGTCGTCAAGACGATCGGCGGCGGCACCACGGGTGCAGGTGGTGCAAGTGGTTGCCAGTTGACTGGCAACTACAACGCCAGCGAAGGAAAAGCCAACGATTATGCGGGGATTACCTGTCATTTCTGCCATCGCATGATGCCGAGCGGTCCGGCCAACCAGCCCGGCATGATCGGAAACGCAAATATCTGGATCGACAACGCCACCGAATGCGAGACCCCTGACGGGCTGTCCTATGGTGGTCCATGCCGGCGTGGACCCTACAGCTACAGCGACGGCATGCTCGATCCGCCGCATGGCTGGGTGAAATCCGAATATCACGCGAGTTCCACCTTGTGCGGCACCTGCCATGACGTGACGACGCCTGATACCGACGAAGGTCCGTTGAAGACGCTGGTGCTGGAGGGCGGTGTCGCGACCACACGGCCGATGCCGATCGAGCGCACCTATTCCGAATGGAATCGCAGCCTGTTCTCGGATCTGATTTTCCGCGATGGCATGGGCGAAGGTATCACCAGTACACCGGCGATCGCGGAGTCCCGGCAATGCCAGGACTGCCACATGCGTTCGAGCGAAGATCCGACGGCACTGGCCTGCAACCAGAATCCTGCTGGCTCGCGTGCCGGCAATCTGCCCATGCATGAATTCGCCGGTGCCAATGCGTGGATTCCGAAGATCATCCAGACCGAGTACACGGCAATTGGTTCCGGGCTCGGGACGAGCCGCGCGGCGGATTACGACCGCACGATCGCGAATGCGCGCGAAATGCTCGCCTCCAGTGCAAAAGTCGAAACCTCGATCACGGCGTATACGGCGCCGACGACGAGTGTTGCGGGTTCGGTCGCTGTCCGCGTGAAGATCACCAATCTGAGTGGCCACAAGTTGCCGACGGGTTATGGCGAAGGGCGCCGCATGTGGCTCAACGTGAAGGCTGTCAGTTCGAGCAATGCGGTCGTCGCGGAAAGCGCTGCGTACGATGCCGTGACTGCCGAACTCACGATGGACAAACAGGCGAAGGTGTACGAGACCCTGCAAGGTATCTGGACGCCGGGAACGCCGGGCGAGTGCAGGATCGAGGAGGGCGGCAAGAAGCAGTTCCATTTCGTCCTCAACAACTGCATCCGCAAGGACAACCGCATTCCGCCACTCGGGTTCCGTCCGAAGACCACGGAAGATCCGAACGGCGATGAAACGCGACCGGTTGGATATACCTACCCGGAGACGTCGCCGGGTTCCGGCACGCTCGTCAATTACGACGAGGCCGACTACACGTTTACGTTGCCTGCCGGCACGGCGCGACCGATTCGCATCGACGCACGGCTGAATTTCCAGATCGCCAGCAAGGACTACATCGAGTTCCTGCGTGACCAGGCGATCGAGGCGCCGGCGATTCCGGCAGAGAACCTGCTCTGTAAAGACGGTCCGGGACGTCCGTTCGATATCGGCCCGCAGTCTCTGTCGCGCGGCCAGTACATGTTCGAACTCTGGTCGAATCCCGCCTATGGCAAGTCACCGCCAGAGACTGCGGGCATTCAATCCAGCGTGACCACTCCCAACTGAAGTCCGTGATGAATATCGATCTCACTATTGGAAGGACCATGCGCGCGGGACTCGTCGCCGCAACCAGCATCATGCTCTGGGCGTGCGCGCACACAACGCAATCGGTACGGGGCGCGGATGCAGCCGTGGCCGCTGCAGAACCTGCTGCCGATGGACGCATGCGAGGCTTCGTGGAGTCGTCGCGAGTGACCGATTTCTGTCCCGACCAATCACAGCGGCGAGAAGATGAACGCTGCGTGGTGACGCGGGGCTGGGATTATGATCGTGGCGTAACCCTCGTGCGCACCTACGACCCTGCGGGACGCCTGATAGGAACCGACGAGCCGCCTGGCGCCGAGTTGAGCCTGACGGACGCAGAGCGTGCACGCGTCGAGGCGCTGGTGCGCGCGGATCCGCGTACGCGGGATCTCGTCAACAAGCCCGATCTTAAAATGTGGGCCGGTGGATTTGCCCTGCGGGAACCGGGCGACCCGTTCTGTGATCGAGGGTCGCGCTGTATCCGCGCAATCTCCGCCATCGATCACGGCGACACAGTCATCCTGCATTCCGTCGTCGATCTGATGGCGGATCGGGTCGTTTATCCCGACTACCCGGCATCCCGTGAGAAGGCTGCCACTCAACCCTGAGGAGCGAGATGTAATGCGTTCACTGAATAGTCTCGTCGCGATCGCGACATTGGTAATGGCAGGCATGTCGCTGTCACACGCGGGGTCGCCGACCTGCGTTGCCCCTGAGAAAAAGTTGAGCTGGCCGGCTGTCGATCCGGTTTGGGAAATGTGCTGGTTGCCACCCGGCCAGAGCGTCGCGCCAAGCGGTTCAGGCATGGAGTTGCGCAATGTGTACTTCAATGGGCAACTGGTGTTGCGTCGTGCCCATGCGCCGATGCTTTTCGCTGAGTATCGTGGCGGTAGCGGCGGCGATTGCTATCGGGACTGGAAAGATGAGAGCAGCCCGATTCTGGCAGCGGATGGCGTGCGTAACCAGCTTGGCGTGATACCTGATGGTGGTGCGGCGGCGATAACCTCTTGCGATCGTTCCGAATCGCCCACGGCTTCCTATGGGACCTGTCCCTATGGCTTGCCGACGCCGGCGGGTTACGACTGCGGAAATGGTGTGATGATCGAGGACATGGGTGGCTACGTGCGTTTGACCGCTCAGTACCGCGCGGACTGGTACATGTACTCCTCGCGTTTCAATTTCTATCGTGACGGACGCATGGAGCCGACTTTCGGATTCGGCAATCGCAACGGCACGTACAACACCGTCACCCACTGGCATCACAACTACTGGCGTTTCGAGTTCGACATCGAAGGTTCCGGTGACAATGTGGTCAGCGAAGCCGGAGTCGACAAGACGACCGAGTTCAGTGCATTGCGCAATGCGACCGGAGCAGGCGGCGCGCCCGTGACCTGGTCGGTGCGCAATCCGGCGACTGGAAATGGATATCGCTTTGTTCCGGGAGAAGAAGATTATGCGGTCCTGACAAACGAGTCGGGTCGCAATTTCCACACGGTCGATTTCATGGCGACCAAGGCGAAGCCGGGTGAGTACGGAGACAATCCGAACTATGACCTGTTCGATTGCACAATGGACAAGGACGCCTTGGTCAATGGCGAGAACATCGCGAATACGACCCAGGCTCTGTACTACCGTGTCGCCGTGCGCGATTCGACGAATAACAACTGGCCGCCGGGTTGCAGTGGCGCCAGTTGCATTCCGCAGGACTCGATGGTGTGCAAGAAAGCCGGTCCGATGATCGTGCCGTTCGGGCCGTGGTCCGAGTTCATTTTCGCGGATGGTTTCGATGCCCTCGTTCCGGGTGCGCGAGTCATCAACTACTGATACACCAACGCTGCATGTCTTCGCCGGCGTGCAGCGTCTTCAGCAGCATGAGCATTGCATTTCCACGCTGCTGCCCGCGTGCCGGCTGGCGACTCCGTTTTGGTGAGTATTGACACGCTGCATCACCAGTTGGGAGAAGAGGCATATGAAATGGCTTGATGCTTCACTGCTTCGCAGTGTTCTCGCGATCGGCGTCCTCACCGCGAGCGTTGTTCCGGTGCTGGCCGAGCAACCCGCAACGGCCACGCCGGACCCGTCAGCGTCACAGTTGTGGGCAGCCTGGGGCGGCACGGTAGGCATGCGCTGGAATCGTGACCTGGCTGGCAACATCGGTTTGAAGGTGGAGGCGCCCAGTGCGCGACTGGCAGACCTCAGCTTCTACGAGCACGAGCGTTTCAGCGTGCGTCGGGCCACAAGCATCGAATTTCGCGTCGCCAACAATAATCTGCAGGCCTTCGTCGGCGGTTCATTGCAGGCGCGCGGAGGCTACGTCATCACGCTGCGCGACGGCAGCATCGACCTGACCGATTTCCGCTTGCGCCCGCGTGCTGCTGATCCCTTGCTCCTCGATCTGGTGGATGCCGATGGCAAGGCCTGGTTCTACGTCGATCGCCTCATGTATGAACTGGTGGATGGCAACCGGACGCTCGCGGTGCGCACGATGGATCTTCGCATCAGTCGCGAACTCGCCGAGCGCATCGGCCACGCCAATGTCGCCGGCTGGGTGATTGCGGACATGGAGCTGGCCACGGAAGTGCAGCGCCAGGGCATCGGGGCGACGCCCGCAGGTGGCGGCAGTTACTACTGGGCGGGTACGCCGGCGACGCGACCGGCCGGCGAGCCGCAGCCACCGCCCGGTGCGATCAACGAAG
>JBEBXZ010000091.1:0-6725 GCA_040391335.1 Dokdonella fugitiva
GCCACCCACTTGTGTGCATCCGTTCGCCGGATGTCGCCATCGGGAAACGCACTGTCCCATCGCGGCAGCCACTCGGAAGAGAATGCCAACGTGTCCTCGTCGCGCTTTCGGGCGGCCAGTGTCTCGCCGAGATCCCAGGCGATCTTGACGATGGTGACATGGCCTTCAGGCATTGCCTGACGAATTTGCCCGAGCAGCTTGCGCCGCAGCGTTTCCGCTTCGGCCAGCGCTCCAGTCTGCTGGAAGAACATGCCAAGCATCTGCCCGAATGGCACCACCTTGGCGTCACCCTCAGAGTGCACGCGGGCCGCGCTGGCATAGGTTCGTTCGAACAGGGTTTGGGCACGCTTGAGCTGACCAGTCATCTGATAGCCACGGGCCAGCCACACCCAACTCAGCCAAGTGCCTTCTGCATCGGTGCCGTAAGCGCGTTCGCGCAATGCAGCGACAGGCTCAAACAAGGCGAGCGCTTCGGCATAGTGTTTCGTGCGAAAGTAGATGATGCCGAGCCTGAGATTGCAGTCGGCCGTGCCGAAATGCGAATCACCGAGTGCAGCGCGAGTCGCGTCGCACGTTTGGCGCATGATTACCAAGGCATCATCGAAGCGTTCCATCTCGTTGAGCACGATGCCTTCACGTTTGAGCCACTCCAGCGTGCGCGGGTCACCTTCGCCAAATTTATTCTCGGTGCCTGCACGCAACTGCCGCGCCAGCGCAAGCGCGTCGTGGTAGTGCTCAAGATTCATATGCGCTCGCATTGCATGATCGAGAGCCTTGATGTGCAGTGACTCGTACGCGCCAAAAGTCGTCTCTACCGCGGGGATCAGCTTTGCCAGTTCAGTAAGCGCCTGCGACTCCTTGCGATCCTCGACGTCGAGGCCCGCAAGGCCAACACCGAATTCGATCTGTAGCTCGTTCGAACCATTGGCCCCGAGAGCCGCAACGCCGGCATCGTAGACGCTTCGGGCTTCAGCATAGTTGTCTTGTCTGTGCAGAATCGTGCCGAGAATCACGCGCGTCTCGAGCGCATCGGCGTCGCCGGCACCGAATGCCGCTTCCAGCGTAGCCAGCGCCTTGCGCGCCTCTATCTCGGCTGGTTCGATCTCGCCGGCGAGATAGAGCGAATCGGCCAATTCGCGACGCACCACCCCGGCCAGGCGCGGTTTCTCGTTGAAGCGCGCATCGATGCGCGAAGTGGCCTTGAGCAGCGCGTCTGTCAGGCGGATGTCGATCTTGTTGCGATACGGATTGACCGCCTGAATCACATCTCGTGTGAGAAAGTCACTGACTGCCGTCGCGATCTCCGCTTGCTGGCGCGCGTTGTCTTCTGCGACCAACGCCGCGACGGCCGCCGCGCGTGCGATATGCGTTTGCCACAACGCCACAGCCAAGCCGCCGATCAGTGACAAGGCAACGAGCAACGAAGCGGCAACGCCAAGGCGATGACGGCGCACGAACTTCCGGAATCGATAGCCAGCTGAATCCGCTCGGGCCGCGATCGGTCGGCCATCAAGCCAGCGGCGCAGATCATCAGCCAGCGCCGCTGCAGTCGGATAACGGCGCGCCGGTTCGCGCCGCACAGCGGTGGCGATGATCAAATCGAGGTCGCCAGTCAAGCTACGCGCGAGCTGACGCGCGTCGACATCCTCGCCATACAGCGCGCGTAATTCTGCGGGCTTGATTCGGGTGGCCAGCGTACTCGCCCGATCAACAATCTCCTGACCCGCATCGAGCGCAAGCTGAGCGGGTGTCGTGTTGCTACGACGCAAAGGCAACTGGCCGGTCAGCAGTTCGCAGAGCATCAGACCGAGCGCGTAGACATCGGTAGCGGTGCCGATCGCCTCGCCAAGTATTTGCTCGGGTGCCGCGTAAGCCGGCGACAACACGCGCAAGCCGGTACCGGTCTGGGTTTGTTCGCCGCTTTCCTCGATCAGCTTGGCGATGCCGAAATCGAGCACGCGCGGTTTGCCGTCCTGATCGACCAGGATGTTCGAGGGTTTCAGATCACGATGCACCACCAATTGCGTATGCGCATAGGCAACCGCATCGGCAATTTCGGCGAGCAACGCGACGCGCGCGCGAACATCCAATGAATGTTGTGCAGCGTAGTGCGTTATAGGCTGACCATCGACATGGTCCATGACGTAGAACGGACGCCCATCCGCGGTCATTCCGCCATCAATCAAGCGCACGATTTGCGGGTGATGCAGACGCGCGAGGATGCGACGCTCCTGCAGGAAGCGGCGAAGGCTCGCGTGGGTATCCATGCCGCGCTTGAGCAATTTCACGGCGACCTGCTGTTCGTAGGCGCCATCCGTGCGCCCAGCCAGCCAGACCTCGCCCATGCCGCCTTCGCCTATCGATCTGAGCAAGCGATACGGGCCGGCCAAGACACCTTCGCGCGTAATCCGGTCGGTCAGAAGATCCGGAATCGCCGCCGCGGCATTGCTGGAAAGCAGCGGCGAATCAGCATCATCGGCGGCCAGCAGTGAACGCACCTCATCGGCAATCAATGGCTCATCGTTGGCGATTTGCGACAGGCGGATTTCGCGCGCAACCGGATCCATTTCGACGAGCTCGTCGAACCATGCCGCAATCTCCGCCCAATGTTCGGTTGCCTTGGTCATTACCTACTCCACCGTCATTTCCCGCTGAAGAAATGCACGAGCCCGGCGCCAGTCGCGTTTGAGCGAGCGTTCGGATCGTTCCTGCACGCTGGCGATTTCACTGAGTTCGAGGCCGGCGTAAAAGCGCATTTCAACGAGGGCTGCGAGCTGCGCATCGACCGCAGCCAAATTGACGAGTGCGCAATCCAGAGCGAGTACTTCGTCATCGCGCTCGGAGGCAACCGCCTGCAGTGCCGCTGTATCGAACGGCGCAAAATGCAGATCGCCACCCCTTCTCATCGCCGCTCTCGAGCGAACATGATCGATCACGATCTGACGCATCACGCGCGCGGCCACGGCGAAATAGTGGCTACGATCATTGACCTCGACCGCACCGTGATTGGCCAGTTTCAGATACGCCTCATGCACGAGCGAGGTCGCGCGCATCGCGTTGTCGCCTCGCAACTGGCTCGCGGCGAGTCCACGCAGTTCGTCATAGAGTGAGGCGAACAGACGCTCGGACGCATCCGCGTCACCGCCGCGTGCCTTGCCGATCAGTTCGGTGATATCCGCCACTAGCCGCTCCAGTCCCTCCGCTACGTTGCCATGCGCAGCTTGCGCTAGCAATCGTTCCGCGCATTCGTGAAATTCTGGCGCGGCTGCGCGCGAAAGCGGGATCGACCGCGCGGTCAAGATGTGAATTGCTTCACGTTCCGATTGTACTTTCCGCATTTCTTTCCAGTTCGGCATTTGCCGGGGAAAACATCATGCTCGTGCTCGATGCCTCGGGATCGATGTGGGGCCAGATCACGTGCAAGAGCAAGGTCGAAATAGCGCGCGAAACGGTGGCCGACGTGCTCGACATCTGGAAAGCCGACAACGTGATTGGACTGGTTGCCTACGGCCATCGGCGCAAAGGCGACTGCAACGATATCGAGACGCTGATCAAACCCGGCCCGCTCGACAAGAGCGCGTTTCTCTCCACCCTCAACAATCTCAACGCCAAGGGCATGACGCCGCTTTCTGCCGCAGTCACGCATGCTGCCGACGTGCTCAGATCGACGGAGCAGAGGGCCACCGTGATCCTGGTTTCCGATGGCGAGGAAACCTGCAACCTGGATCCGTGTGCTGTCGGTGCCGAGCTCGAGAAGAGCGGCGTCGAATTCACCGCGCATGTGATTGGTTTTCATGTCAACGATCGGAAGCATCAGGCGCAGTTGCGCTGTCTCGCAGAGAACACCGGAGGTCGCTATCTCAATGCGCGCAATGCGGTCGAACTTGGCACGGCGATTGAAGGCGCGGTCAGCGCAAGCACCGAGCCACCTCCTCCTCCCGCCGCCGCGACGGTTCTCGCCAAGGGAGCGCTGACGATCACGCGCGACGTTGAAGTTTCATGGAGCGGCCCTGCCGATCATGGCGATTTCGTTACGTTCGCGCCGGTCGGCTCGAAGGACAATGATTTCCTGAATTACGTAATCGTCGGCTTGAAGACGAAAAGTGAAGGCAAGGGCGTCATCACGTTGCACGCACCGGCTGCAGCCGGCCCGGTCGAGCTTCGTTATGTCAGTCCGCTGCGCAAGAACAGTGTTCTCGCTCGTGTTGTTCTTGACGTCGCTGATGCCGAAGTCAGGCTCGATGCGCCCGATTCCGTGCCCGCCGGGAGCAAGTTCACGTTCACCGCACGCGGTCCGGTTGGCAAATCACACTGGATCGGCTTCGCTCCGAAAGGCAGTCCAATGACTTCCTATCTCCAGTACGCGCGGCCGACCGGCGCGGTCAGCGAAATCGAGTTGATGCCGCCGGCAGAGCCCGGCGAATACGAATTGCGGTACGTGCTCAACGAGCACGAACGCATCATCGCATCACGGCCAATCGAAGTGGTTTCAAGCGAAGTCAGTATCAGCGGTCCGGCCTCCGTGATGACGGGAGACACGGTTGCGATCGAGGCCAGTGGGCCGCACGGCTCAGGGCACTGGATTGGCTTCGCTCCCGTGGGGAGCGAAGCAGGCGAGTATCGCGACTACCTGCGTCTGCAGGGTGCGCACACCGAAGGCAGTCTGATGGCGCCAACCGAAGCGGGAGAGTATGAACTGTGTTACGTACTCAACGAGCGCGAAAAGGTTGTTGCCTCGCAGCCGATCAAGGTGACGGCTGCAGTCGCTACGCTTGACGCGCCAGCCAGCGTGACCCCGAGGCAGGAATCAACGTGCGGTTCCAGGGTCCTCGTCACAAGCGCCACGGGATCGGCTTCGTGCAACGCGGCACAGTCGATTACCTCGACTACTCCGATGTCCCGCTCGAAGGCACCTCGGTAAGCCTGCGTGCACCCGACGAAGCAGGAGACTACGACATTGTTTTTGTCCTCAACGGAACCGCCATCGCGCGCAGCGCAGTAAGCGTGCGCTGAAACAGCACAACGGCCGAAGCAATGCTTCGGCTTTTATTCATGCGTGAGGAAATTTGAACTCAGAAGGCGCTACGCTCACGCTTGCCTTCACCGGTCTCCTCGATTCCACAGTGATGAGCCCCTGATCGCCACCGCCGGCTGGCTTGACCCGAACGGCAGCGGCAGATCCGACTTCCTCGTCGCGCGCATGGCTTTTGACGGCACGCCCGATGCGACGTTCGACGGCAACGGTCGCGCCCGCTATCCGATCAATGCCGACGGCGACACCTACGACACTCCCGCAGCGATGGTGCTGTCCGGCGAGCGCCCGGTGATCGCGGGACAGCTCTTCAACAACACCACGCCGAGCTATCACACCGGGGTGCTGCGCCTGTCTTCGGACCTTATTTTCCGTCACGGCTTCGAATAGCGACCGCCACCGACCTGTCGCTCTTCACGCTCCCGTTTTGCCGGGCCAGGTGACGATCCCCGCGCATTGTCCGTTGTCTTCCGAGCGCCCTGCTTCGGCGAATGCGGCGACGCCGATCGAATGGCGTGGCCTCCTGTCGTGCCGTTCCTCGTGGAGGACAAGAGCCCCCAACGAGACAACGACAATGCACGCATCCAAACCGCAGTCCGTCGACCCGCGCCGCACGATGGATCGCAGCCGCGGTGCCGCGCTTCGAGGCTCCCTGCTCGCCGCGACCATTCTTGCGATTGCGCCAGCACAGGCCGCAGATGGCGATCCGGATACGTCGTTCGGCAACGCGGGCGTCAGCTACGTCGAGTGGGCGGGCGGCGGCGCTGAACAGGCGCGCCTCGGCATCGCAGCGGATGGCAGGATCTACATTGGCGCAACGATCAACCGGGGGAACGGGAATCGTGACTTCGCCATCACGCGCCTCGGAAAGGATGGAAGCCTCGACTCTGGTTTCGGCTTCCTGGGCTATCGCAGCGTCGCGTTCGACTACGTGCCAGACGGCTACGACAGCTTGCGCGGCGTGTTTCCATTGTCCGACGGCAAACTGATGCTGCTCGGCAACGCCGAAGTCCCGGACGAAATCGTTGCCGCGGCACCTCCGGCCATGGTGCGCCTGACCGCCGCCGGGAATGTCGATACCAGTTTCGGCATCGCCGGAAAACTCTCGATAGGCGCGAGCCAGAGCCCATGGCCGAACAACAGGTTGTACTTGCGCGGCGTCGCGCGCCAGCCGGATGGCAAGTTCCTGTTCGGCGGTTATTGCACCAGTTGCGCAGGCACGTACGGCGCCTTGGTGCTGCGCGTCGACGCCAACGGCATACCCGATGCCAGCTTCGGCCAGAACGGCTGGGCCAGGGTGACCGTACCGCAGCCGGCGGCGCTATGGTCGCTGGCCATTGATCGTCAGGGTCGGATCGTGCTGGCCGGAAACGTGGTTGAAAGCGGCGCGCATCGACCGATGATCGTTCGCTTCACGTCGACCGGCCTGGCCGATGCGACGTTTGGCGGCGGCGATGCGGTGGCGCTGGTGAGTTTGGCGGGTGGCGCAGGAATCAATTGGGGAGCCACCGACATTGCCTTCGACCGCGACGATGCGCTGCTGGTGTCGGTGGCCAGCTACCTGCCCCTCGCCGTGCCCCGCACGGGAGTGATCCGGCTGCTTCCGAACGGCAGCCTGCACCTCAATTACGGCGCATCCGGCCTGCGCGATCTGACCCGGGACGACGGCAGCAAGATCTTCGCACTGGCGATG
>JBEBXZ010000092.1:0-6722 GCA_040391335.1 Dokdonella fugitiva
CTGCGCCGGTACATGCCTGCGACCAGCGCGCTGGTGATCATCGCCTCGCTGGCGATGGCGGGCATTCCGCTGCTCAATGGCTTCCTCTCGAAAGAGATGTTCTTTTCCGAAGCGCTGGCGATCAGCGGGCATCCGGTCATGCACTGGGTGATGCCTGCGGTGGCGGCACTCGCGGGTGTTTTCGGCATCGCCTACAGCCTGCGTTTCGTGCACGACACGTTCTTCGGGCGCGGCCCGCGCGCGCTTGAGGAAATGCCCTACGATGCGCCGCGCTGGATGCGCACCCCGGTCGCCGTGCTGGCGATCCTGTGCATCGTGATCGGCATCCTTCCGGCGTTGACGATCGGTCCGCTGCTGCGCGTGGCTGCGGCAAGCACCCTCGGCACCGTGGCACCGCCTTTCAGCCTTGCCGTCTGGCACGGACTCAATGCGCCGCTGCTGATGAGCTTTGGCAGCGTCGTCTTCGGCATCGCGCTGTACTTTGGTTTGCGCCGCGTGTTCGACCTGTACGCGATCGCCAACACCTCGGGCGCTCGTCGCTGGTTCCATCAGCGGGTCGAAGGCTTGTTCGCGCTGGCGGGACGGTTCACGGAACGCGTCGCCAACGGCAGCCTGCAGCGCAGCCTGCTGAGCTTGTTGCTGGTCGCGATGGCGCTCGCCGCCTGGCCGATCCTGATGCGCCAAGGCGAAGTGCCACTGACGTTTGGCGCATCGCGACCACTGCCATTGCTCGGCTGGATGCTGTGGGCGCTGCTGGTGGCGGCGACGATCGGCACGGTGGTTGCGCACAGCAAGCGGCTCACCACGTTGATCATCATTGGCGCCGTCGGCCTCAGCATCAGCCTGATGTTCGCCTACCTGTCCGCGCCCGATCTCGCGTTGACCCAGTTGCTGGTCGAGATGGTGACGATCGCGCTGATGATGATGGCGCTGAACTATCTGCCGAAACAATCGAAGCAGGCCAGGCGTCCGCTGCGCAAATTGCGCGACGTACTCATTTCGCTGGCAGCGGGCCTCGGCCTCGGTGGCCTGGCGTACGCGATGATGTTGACGCCACTGGATACGATCTCCAGCGAATTGCTCGTGCGTTCGCTGCCGGAAGCCTATGGCCGCAACGTCGTCAACGTGATCCTCGTCGATTTCCGTGGTTTCGATACGTTCGGCGAGATCACCGTCTTCGGCATGGCGGCGTTGTTCGTCCATGCATTGCTGAAATGGTCGCGCCTGCGACCCGACGAAGTCATTCCCGGGCCACCGGTGCAATTGCCGATTGCCGCCGATCTCACGCAACTGCTGTTTCCGCTCGCGCTCACGGTGTCGATCTACCTGTTCCTGCGCGGACACGATGCGCCTGGCGGAGGCTTCATCGCGGGACTCGTGTTCGCCGTGCCGGTGCTGGTCAAGTACGTGATGCAGGGTGCGCGTGCGGTGGAGGCGACGTTTGGTTTCGACTACCTGCGCGGCATCGGCATCGGGCTGTTGCTGGCGGTATTCGGTGGCGTCGGTGCCTGGGCCTTCGGCATGCCGTTCCTGAGCAGCGGCCACCTCGATCTCGAACTGCCGCTGGTCGGTTCGCTGTCGCTGGCCAGCGCGCTGGTATTCGATACCGGCGTGTATGTCGTGGTGTTCGCATCCACGCTGCTCATGCTGTCGACCATGGGCATGGTCAAGCAGCGCCAGTCCGACAACGAGGAGGCCGTTTGATGGAGTTCGCACTCGCCAGCGCAATCGGAGTGCTGACCATGGCGGGCGTCTACCTGCTGCTGCGCGCGCGCACCTTCGACGTGATCCTCGGCCTGACCATGCTTTCCTATGCGACCAACGTGCTGATTTTTTCCGCCGGCCGGCCGGTGGTCGGCAAGGCGCCGGTACTGCGTGACGGCATCGAGCCGACCCTGGCCAACTACACCGATCCACTGCCACAGGCACTCGTGCTGACCGCGATTGTCATCGCCTTCGCGATGACGGCGGTCACCGTGGTCATCGCCATGCGCGAACACGCCGATCTGCATTCGGATCACGTCGATGGCGAAGAACCGGACGACCAGCGATGAATCATCTGGCCATCCTGCCGATCCTGATCCCGCTGGTCACCGGCGCAATCCTGTTGCTGCTGGAGCGGCGACACCGCATACAGATCCAGCGCCTGTGCGCATGGATCGGCATGGCTGCCTTGCTGGCCACCTCGATCGCGCTGCTGCTGCAGGTGCAGCGCGATGGCATGCTCGTCTATCTGCTGGGCGACTGGCCGGCACGCCTGGGCATCGCGCTGATGGTCGACCGGCTCAGCGCGATGATGGTGATGACGGCGACCCTGCTCGCCATTCCCTGCCTGCTCCATGCCTGTGCCGGCTGGGACAAGCGCGCGCTGCATTTCCATGCGTTGTTCCAGATGCAACTGGCCGGACTCAACGGCGCGTTCCTGACCGGCGACCTGTTCAATCTGTTCGTGTTCTTCGAGGTCATGCTGATCGCGTCCTATGGCCTGCTGCTGAGCGGCGGGCGCGGCAAGCGCATCAAGGCGGGCATGCACTACGTGGTCTTCAATATCGCGGCATCGACCATGTTCCTGATCGCCCTCGGCCTGCTGTATGGCATGCTCGGTACGCTCAACATGGCGGAAATGGCCGCGCGCATCGCCGCCGCGCCACCGCACGACGTGGCCCTGATCCAGGCCGCGGCAGGATTCCTGCTGCTCGTGTTCTGTGCGAAGGCGGCGATCCTTCCGCTTTACCTGTGGCTGCCGGAAGCCTATGCGCGCGCGCCCGCAGCCATCGCCGCCTTGTTCACGATCATGACCAAGGTTGGCCTTTACGCCGTGCTGCGCGTGTTCACGCTGATGTTCGGCGCGGAGGCGGGAGCACTCGCCAATTTTGCCTGGGCGTGGTTGCTGCCAGCCGGAGCGGCGACCATCGTGCTCGGCGCGCTGGGCGTGGTCGGCGCACCGCGTCTGCGCATTGCCGTGGCGTATCTCGTGTTGCTCTCGGCCGGCACCTTGTTCGTCGCATTTGCGCTCGCGCAACGTGAAACGATCGCCGCCGGACTCTATTACCTGCCGCACAGTGTCTTCGTCACCGCCGCGCTGTTCCTGCTGGCCGACAGCATCCAGCGCCTGCGCGGCGACACCGGTGATGCACTGCTGACCACGGCAGCGATGGCACACAAGCAGATGATGGCCGTGCTGTTCCTGGTTGCCGCGATGTCGGTCGCCGGCGTGCCGCCGCTGTCGGGTTTCATCGGCAAGCTGCTGCTGCTCGCCGCCGTGCCCGGAGCACAAACCGCGTGGCTCTGGTCGTTGATCCTGCTCAGCAGCCTGCTCGTCATCATCGGGCTGTCGCGGAGTGGCACGCGTCTTTTCTGGCGCGTCGAGCCGCTTGCCGAGGGCACCCAGGCGCCGCCGGTAAAACGCCTTGAACTGGCTGCGACACTGTTGCTGCTGGCCTATGGCGTGGCCATGACCATCGCTGCCGCACCGATCCTGCGCTACACCACCGCGACTGCCGAACAACTGCTCGATACACCGGGCTATCTGCATCAGCTGCGAAGTACGCAGCCCATCCTGCGCGAGGCCGGGCCATGAAGCGCCGACTGCTACCATCGATTCCGCTGAGCCTGACGGTCTTCCTGTTCTGGCTGCTGATGGCCGAGGACTATGGCCCCGGAAGCATCGTCATGGGCTTGCTGCTGGCCTGGTTGATGCCGCTGCTGGCGAGCCGGATGGAGCGCGAGTTTGCGCGGCTCGGAAAATTGCGCGTCGTCTGGGGGCTCGCTGCGCGCGTGCTCCGGGACATCCTGGTCGCCAATCTCACCGTCGCGCGCCAGGTGCTTGGCGCGCAGCACAAACTTCGATCGCACTTCGTCTGGATTCCCCTCGATCTGACCAACATCCACGGCATTTCCGCGCTGACCAGCCTGATCACGCTGACGCCCGGCACGATTTCCGCCGAGTTGTCCGATGATCGCAGGTATCTGCTGATCCATTGCCTGAGCAGCGAGGATCCACAAGCCCTCGCAGACGAGATCAAGCAACGCTACGAGGCGCCCCTGCGCGAGATCTTCCCATGATCGAGATCGCCATCCTGATCGGCATGCACGTCGTGGGTCTCGCGATGTTGCTCGCGCTGTGGCGGCTGTTGCGCGGGCCGACGGCGCCCGATCGCATCCTCGCGCTGGATACGCTGTCGATCTGCGGTATCGCGCAACTCGTGCTGTTCGGGATGTGGATGAAGACCGAGATCTATTTCGAGGCAGCCCTGGTCATCGCGATGCTGGGCTTCGTGAGCACCGTGGTGCTGAGTAAATACGTGATACGCCGGGATATCGTCGAATGAACCTCATGCTCGATATCGTGATCGTCTGCCTGCTCGCGGTGGGTTGCGTCTTCATGCTGCTCGGCGCATTCGCCCTGATCCGGCTGGATGGCTTTTTCCGTCGGGTCCATGGCCCGGCCATGGCCAGCACGCTCGGCATCGGCTGCATCCTTGCGGCCTCGATCATCTATCACGTCGTCAATGGCACCGGCGTGCATCCACGCGAACTGCTGATCACGATATTCCTGTTTCTCACCGCGCCGATCAGCGCCCATCTCATGTCGCGCGCGGCGCTGTCATTGATGAAGGATCGCCCCGTGCATCCATCACGCCCTGCGGAAGCGGGACAAACGGCGGACGCCGGGGACGATTCGATGCGCTGATGGTCGTGCGCAATGCGAAATCCACGCCGGAGCGGGCTTCAGGCGCCGCCTGCAAATAGCCGGAAAGCCGTCTGTTCGCTTGCGATTTTCGACGGCGTTTTCTTGATGGCGAGCATGCGTTGGCAAGTGTGCGTGGTCACCTGCGGAACTCGTCTTCGAAACCGGTCTGAATACGTGTCGATGCTGCGCTCTTTTGCATCAGCCACAAAAAAAGCGCGGATTTCTCCGCGCTTTCGTGTACGGCTGGATGGATCGAGGCTTACTGCACTTCGAAACTCTGGCTTCCAGCAGGCTGGCCGTCGATCGTGATCTCGACGTTGTACTTGCCGGCGGGCCAGCCATCCGGCTTGGCGATGTGGAACGTGGTTACGGCCGGGCCGGTCGGCGCGATCGACTGCTGGCCTTCATCGACGAGCTGGCCTTCGCTGCCGTAGGTCCAGCGGGCCCCGATGGTTGCGCTCGCCGCGGCGCCATTGGTCGCCACGGAGGCATAGATCGTGTCGGTCTTGGCGAAGGTCGCGACCGGCGTGGTGACGTTCTGCGAGGCGTCGACGGCATTGCCGAGCGTCAGCGACGAGAAGCTCACGCCTGCCGGTGCAGCCGGCGGCGGAGGCGGCGTCACTACCGGTGCGGGCGCCGGTGCGACGACAGGTGCCGGAGCCTCTTCCTTCTTGCCGCAGGCGGCCAGGGCGACGGCGACGCTGAAGGCAACAACAAGGGATGAACTGCGAATCGGTGTAATGGGTATTCTCCTGGAGTCAGGGCTTGGCGGCGGGAATCTTCAGCACTTGGCCGACGCGGATCAGATCGGGATTCTTGATCTGGTCGCCGTTCGCTTCGAAGATGACGCGCCACTTGTTGGCATTGCCGTAGAACTTCTTGGCGATCTTGGAAAGCGTGTCGCCGCTGGCCACGGTATAGGTCTGTTCGCCCGCGTCGGGCAGGAGTTCAGCCGTCGAAGTGACGCCGCTCTGCACATTGCTGAAATCGGGTTTCGGCGGCGCTTCGGGCGCTGTCGTGGTGACACCGCTCTTCACGTTGGAAAAATCCGGTTTGTTTGGATCGTTGACCATGATGCTTGCCTCATCGCGATTGCGAGGCGCCACGGTACACCGGTCTGACCCCGAGGAATAGTTTTATGAACAGATTTTTGCAAGAAATGGTTACGCTGCGGTCAGGTTCGCGCGCGGCGCATCATTGCCGGATCAGGCGCGGATTACGCAACACGCCATCCGGGAAACTGCTGCGCCAGGGGTTGATGTCGAGACCGCCGCGTCGCGTGTAGCGCGCGTACACGCTGAGGGCGAGGGGGCTGCAGCGCGTCGAGATGTCGGAAAAAATGCGTTCGACACATTGCTCGTGGAAATCGTCATGCAGGCGGAACGACACGAGATAGCGCAACAATCCTTCACGATCGATACGCGATCCGCGGTAGCGGATCTGCACGCTGGCCCAGTCGGGTTGGCCGGTGACCGGGCAGTTCGACTTGAGCAGGTGCGAGACCAGGGTTTCCTCGACGATCTGCGTACTGTCGTCGAGCGCCAGTCGCGTGGCGAGCGGCGGGCCGTAGTCATCGATGTCGATGTCGAGATCGTCGATCAAGTCGCCGTCGAGTGCGCCGATCGTCGTCGCGGGCTGCTGCGCGATGGCGGCCAGCGTCACTTCGACCCTGTCGCCGCTGGCCGCCGAAAGATCACGCGCGATCGTCGCGCGCACCGCATCGATGTTCTCGTAGCGGCTCTGGTTGAGGCTGTTGAGATAGAGCTTGAGCGATTTCGATTCGATCAGGTTCGGCGATGCCGCCGGTACGCGGAATTCGGCGGTTGCGACCACCGGCTTGCCACGTGGATTGAGCCAGGACAGTTCGTACGCATTCCAGATGTCGATGCCGTGAAACGGCAAGGTTTCGGGCAGTCCGATTTCCACGCGTTTCGGTGCGCGGGGAATCGGGAACAGCAACCCCGGATCGTATTCGCTGCTGCCGGCAATCGTCTTGCCGAGCGGGGAGTCGTGCGCAGTGGGATTCATC
>JBEBXZ010000093.1:0-6659 GCA_040391335.1 Dokdonella fugitiva
GCACCGTGCTGTTCGTCGACGAGGTGCACCGCTTCAACAAGAGCCAGCAGGATGCGTTCCTGCCGCATATCGAGCGCGGCACCATCATCATGGTCGGCGCGACCACCGAAAATCCCTCGTTCGAGCTCAACTCCGCCTTGCTCTCGCGCTGCCGCGTGCATGTGCTGGAGGCGGTGTCGTCCGATGACATCGTCGCGGCATTGAAGCGTGCCCTCGGCGACAGCGAGCGCGGCCTCGGCGAGCTGGATCTGTCGATCGAAGAAGAATCGCTGCGCCTGGTCGCGCACGCGGCCGATGGCGATGTGCGCCGCGCGCTGACCCTGCTCGAGATCGCCGCCGAACTCGCCGAGGATGGCGTGATCGACGAGGCAACGCTGACCCAGGTGCTGGCCGATCGCACGCGACGTTTCGACAAGGGCGGGGAACAGTTCTACGACCAGATTTCCGCGTTGCACAAATCGGTGCGTTCGTCCGATCCGGATGCGGCGCTGTATTGGCTGACGCGCATGCTCGATGGCGGCGTCGATCCGGCATATCTCGCACGCCGCCTGACGCGCATGGCGATCGAGGATATCGGCCTCGCCGATCCGCGCGCGCTGACGCTCGCGCTGGAAGCCTGGAACACCTACGACCGCCTGGGTTCGCCCGAGGGCGAACTCGCCTTCGCCGAACTCGTCATCTATCTCGCGATCGCCGCCAAGAGCAACGCCGCTTACGCCGCGTTCAATGCGACGCGTGCAGAAGTACGCGCCAACGGCACGCTCGAAGTGCCGATGCACCTGCGCAATGCGCCGACCAAGCTGATGAAAGGCCTCGGTTACGGCAAGGGCTATCAATACGACCCGGACGTCGAAGGCGGCGTGGCGCTCGATCAGCAATGCCTGCCCGATGCGCTGGTCGATCGCGAGTTCTACCAGCCGGTCGGGCGCGGGCTTGAAGTGAAGATCGGCGAAAAGCTCGGCGCCTTGCGCAGCGCCCGCCGCGAGGCGCGCAAGGGCGGGAAGGAATCGTGAGTCCGCCAGTGATGCGCGATCGCGATGCGAGCGGATTCCTGCGCGGTTTGAAGATCACCTTTTGCGGGTTGATGCTGTTCATCGCCACATCGGTCAACGAGGCAGCGGCACAGGGGGCGAAGCCTGCCACCGACATCGCGAGCCTCGCCAGCCGCATCGATGCGATCATCGGCGCCCCACGCTACGCCTCCGCCGCGTGGGGTGCGCAGGTCGTTTCGCTGGACAGCGGCAAGGTCGTCTACGCGCACGATGCCGACAAACTGTTCGTACCGGCGTCGATCGCCAAGCTCTACACCGCGGCGCTCGCCCTCGATACCTTCGGCCCGGACTATCGGATCACCACGAGCCTGCTGGCGACCTCGCGGATCGCGCATGGCGAATTGCGCGGCGATCTGGTGCTGGTCGGTTATGGCGATCCGATGCTCGGCTTCGACAGGAGCCTGTCCTGGGCCGATACGCTGGCGATCGAACTGCGCAAGGCCGGCGTCAGCGCCGTGCGTGGCGACCTGATCGGCGATGCCACCTGGTTCGCCGCGCCGCCCTATGGCAATGGCTGGGAGGCGGCCGATCTGCAGAGCTGGTTTGGTGTCCCTGCTTCCGCGCTGAGCGTGGACGAGAATCTCGTGAAGCTGGAAATCGAGCCGGGGGCCAAAGCGGGCGCGAAGGCCCGCCTGCGCTTCACGCCGCCCGCATCGGCGCCAGAGACGCGCAACGACTTGCGCACGGTCAGCCCACCGACGCGCACCGATATCAGCCTGTATCGCGCGCCGGGCGATGCGCGTCTGCATGCTTTCGGCCCGATCACCAGCAATGCATCGACGCAGACTTTTCGCCTTGCCCTGCACGATCCGGCGCTGGTCGCGGTCGAGCAATTGCGTGCCGCCCTGCAGCGGCAGGGCATTCGCGTCGCAGGCAAATCGCGCAGCGTGTACTGGCCGCAGGGTGACGACGCGCTGGACAGCAGGAATCTCACGCGCATTGCCGATATCGGTTCGCCGCCGCTTTCCGAAATCATCAAGCGCGGGCTCAAGGTTTCGCAGAATCTCTACCTGCAGAACCTGCTGCTCATGGTCGGCGCGCAGGCTGCCGCCGACGAGCGCACGGCAGGCGTCGTTCCCTCGGCCTTCCGCTCCAGTGAAATCCGCGGCATCGATGCCTTGTACCGTTATCTCAAGCGCATCGGCGTTCCGGCCGCTGGCGTGCTGATCGAGGATGGCGCCGGGCTGTCGCGCCGCAACCTCACGTCGGCTGCGTCCCTGACCGCCTTGCTCGCGCATCTCGGCAATGCTCCGGATGCGGCTGCGTTCCGGCTCGCCTTGCCCGAAGCCGGCGTGGACGGATCGCTGACAGGGCGCATGCGCGATACCGTCGCGCAGGGCCGGGTCTTCGCAAAAACCGGCAGCATGGCCTTCACGCGCTCCCTCGCCGGTTATGTAACGACCGCCGCTGGCGAGCGTCTCGCCTTCACGCTGATGATCAACAACTACCAGCCGTCCGTGCGCGATGTCCGCCCCTCGGCCGATCTCGACGAGATCGCGATCCTGCTCGCCGAAACCAGCACGCGCAGCGCGCCCTGAGCGTTTGAAGATGCGCCGTCGATCGGGGATCGAATCGGTGCTGCCGACACGCTCCAAAGCCGGCTAACGGAAACCTATAGATGTCCGGAATGCCGCTTGCCCGCGTGTCCGCGTCGGCGTAGCGTGCCTGCACCACTCGATGGGGGAGAATTGACCATGCGTATCGTAACTGCGGCTGTGCTGGCGACGATCGTGATTTTCATCTGGCAGATGATCGCGCACATGTTCCTGCCGATCGGTGAAATGGGCGTGCGCGCACCGAAGAACGAGGATGTCGTGTTGCAGGCGGTCAGCAGCGGCCTTCCGGAGCCGGGTATCTACATGCTGCCCTATCTCGCGCCGGAAAAATGGGGTGATGAAGCGGCGGAGAAGGCTTTCGTCGAAAAGGCCAAGGTCAACCCGGTTGCCTATCTCGTGGTCAATCCCGCACCGGCTGATCCGATGGCGATGGGCCCGCAACTGGTCAAGCAGTTCGTGCTGACCCTGCTCGGTGCCTTGATCGCCGCCTGGTTGCTTGGAGCGACCACATGGAGTTTCGGAACGCGCGTGCTCGGCAGTACGGCGCTCGGCGTATTCGGCTGGCTTCTGAACGTGGTTCCACAGTGGAATTGGTATCGCTTTCCGGTCGATTACATGATCGGTGGCCTGCTCGAACAAGGCATCGGCTGGCTGCTTGCCGGCTTCGTCATCGCGTGGCGACTCGGTCGCCGCTGAGCATTCCGCGTTGCGGCGGGGGCAGGGCGCGGCGATAATCCGCGCCCTTCGTTTTATTTGCGGATTCGCCCCATGCTTGATCCAGCCCTCCTGCGCGGACAACTCGATGCCGTCGCCCAGCGCCTGGCCGTGCGCGGATTCGTGCTCGACAGCGCCGCAATCGAAACGCTCGAAAGCCAGCGCAAGGCCGTACAGGTCGAAACCCAGGAATTGCAGAACACGCGCAATACGCGCTCCAAGGCGATCGGCATCGCCAAGAGCAAGGGCGAAGACAGCGCCGCACTGATGGCCGAAGTGGCCGGCATTGCCGATCAACTCAAGGCCAACGAAACGCGGCTCGGCGACATCCAGCAGCAGCTCGCCGCGATCACGCTGGGCTTGCCGAACCTGCCCGACGAATCGGTGCCGCACGGTGCCGATGAGAACGACAACGTCGAACAGCATCGCTGGGGCAACCCACGCATATTCGATTTCGCGGTCAAGGATCACGTCGAGCTCGGCGCACACAAAGGCTGGCTCGATGCCGAAACCGCCGCCAAATTGTCCGGATCGCGTTTCACCGTATTGCGCGGCGAACTCGCGCGCCTGCATCGTGCGCTCGGCCAGTTCATGCTCGATCTGCACAGCGGCGAACACGGCTATCAGGAAACCAGCGTGCCGCTGATCGTCAATCAGGATTCGATGCAGGGCACCGGCCAGTTGCCGAAGTTCGAGGAGGATCTGTTCTCGACCGAAGTCAACGAAGCCAGGCGTTACCTGATCCCGACCGCCGAAGTGCCGCTGACCAATATCGTGCGCGACACGATCCTCGACGCCGAAGCCTTGCCACTGCGCATGACCGCACACTCGATGTGCTTCCGCGCCGAAGCCGGATCGGGCGGGCGCGACGTGCGCGGCATGATTCGCCAGCACCAGTTCGAGAAGGTCGAACTGGTCAGCATCAGCAAGCCATCGGAAAGCGCGGAAGAACACGAGCGCATGACGCGCAGCGCCGAAGTCGTCCTCGAAAAGCTCGGCCTGCCGTACCGCCGCATGCTGCTCTGCACCGGCGACATGGGCTTCGCCGCCGCGAAAACCTATGATCTCGAAGTCTGGCTGCCAAGCCAGAACACCTATCGCGAAATCTCGTCGTGCTCCAACTGCGGCGATTTCCAGGCCCGCCGCATGCTCGCCCGCTGGCGCAACCCGGAAACCGGCAAACCCGAACTCGTGCACACCCTCAACGGCTCCGGCACCGCCGTCGGCCGCGCCCTGATCGCCGTGATGGAGAACTACCAGAACGCCGACGGCTCGATCGACGTCCCCGAAGTTCTGCGCCCCTACATGGGCGGAATGACTCGTTTGAGTTAAAATGCTCGTTCAGCTTCGCCAGCAATGTCGAAGCTGACTTCGATCAGGACGTTTGAAGCCCTGTAACGGGGTAGCTTCGCGTCCAGAAGTGCGACACGACAACATGCGGAGAGATGGCCGAGTGGTTTAAGGCAGCAGTCTTGATCCGCGAGGCAGGAAGCCGAAGCGAACATCGATCGGGACGATCGATGGCCCCGAAGGGGCGAGGGGCAGGAGCCCCGAGTCAAACTGCCCACCGCAGTGACTCGAACGAAGTAGCGGCACGACAACATGCGGAGAGATGGCCGAGTGGTTTAAGGCAGCAGTCTTGAAAACTGCCGTAGGTGCAAGCCTACCGTGGGTTCGAATCCCACTCTCTCCGCCAAGCTCCCCATTAATAGTGGGGTTTTTAATTATTTTGAGATTAAACCCGCCTACGAACCCGCCTAAATTTATGGGATGGGATGAGACGATAGAGCCACCAGTAAGGGTGGCTTTTTCGTTGCTTCAGTCCCCGCGTCGCGTTGCTTTTGCCGCGTCTTGGACTCGCTTCTTTTCCAGCAGGCGCGGGACGTGTTTTTGCACCCGGGCGAGGGCGCGCCGGAATGCGTCAGGGGCAAGCCACTTCTTTCCGGCCTTGTGTCTTACCGATTCCGCCTGGGCGCGAAACTCGTCCCATCGTGTCTTGGTCATGTCAGGACCAAAGGCGAGGAATGCGGCGACCAGCGCCAGCGTATCGAAGTCAGACGATCCGCCCCCCGCCGAGTAGATGTCGGCCTGCTCCACAGTGTCGATCTCAAGCACCACTTCTTGCTCAATCTCCCAATAGCTTCCAGCACCGTCGTTGAAGCTGGGAATTTCAGAGGCGCGGCCTTGCATGACCGTGCAAAACTGTCTGTCGGCGTACAACGCTGCCAAATTCACGATGACGCTACCCGGCGGCGGAACGATTTGGAAAATCATTGCGCGCATTTTTTCGGGGTTCCCTTCGTCCGGAATCCCGTCCTTCATTCCTTGGGCCACTTCAAGGTCAATCGTCCATGATGAAATCTTCTCGCCAAGCTCATTTTCGGCGAGTAATTTCCACTGGCCGGGCACGTCGAGCTTTATGCGGCGATAACACGGGGCATTGCATGTTTTGAACTGCGGGGGAAGATTCACGCAAGCAGCCTTCAATGCTTGGCCGAGTAGTCCGCCACGCTCGCGGTTCTCGTCGCCGCGCTGCCAATCGCTTACGGCTTGAAGCAGGGGAAGGTCAAAGGTAAAGCTAGGAGTAGCAGCCATAAGCCAGTTTAGCCCAATAACACCGGACGACTCGCGTGCTCCACTTCAGGAAACACACCTGTGCTTGACTCTGGGCTCGGAAACCGCATGCTGAACAGATATTTGGCTATCTGTGTCCGGGGGACAGATGATCGAGCGATTTCAGGGGGACGAGGGCCGGCGACGCTTGGTCGCGGCCCTCACGGAACACAGGTTGATAGCAAACCGTCAGGAGCTTTCGGAACGGCGTGTCGCCGCGGGCGGGGTGATGGAGGGTCCCGCGGGGATGGTCTTCATCAATCAGGGGGACCAGGCCTCGGATGTTTTCTTAATCATCGCCGGCAAGGTTGAAATTCGGGTCAACGGCAAGATCGTGGCGAACCGCTTCCCGGGCGATCACGTCGGCGAAATGGCCGCAATCGAACCCTCGCAGCCCCGGTCGGCTTCGGTTGTCCCTGTTGAGCCAACCGTCTTGATCAAAGTCAGCGAGGCCGACTTCACGGCGGCGGCGGAGCTGTTCCCTGACATGTGGAGGCGAATTGCGGCAACGCTTGCCCGGAGGCTCGCACAGCGGAATCACTTGGTGACTGCCCAGCGGGAACGGGTCCGGGTATTCATCATGTCCTCCGTGGAGGCGCTACCAATCGTTGACTTGCTTATCAAGCAATTCGCACACGACCCCTTTTTAGCGGTGGCGTGGAAAAACGGCGTATTTCGGGCATCCAACTACACGCTTGACGAGCTGGAGGCCGAGCTGGACGAC
>JBEBXZ010000094.1:0-6642 GCA_040391335.1 Dokdonella fugitiva
CCGGGAGTCGCGGAATGCTGTGCTATGCTCGGCCGGCATCAGGCGTAACCACCCGAGGCGTGGCATGACAGACGAGCGACAAAGCCGATCGGGCGACGGCGGAAAGATTCTTTATTGCTCTTTCTGCGGCAAGAGCCAGCACGAAGTCCGCAAGTTGATTGCGGGCCCGTCCGTATTCATCTGCGATGAATGCGTGGAGCTCTGCAACGACATCATTCGTGAAGAACTTGAGGAAAAGGCCGCTTCGGCACGCAGTCACCTGCCCAAGCCGAAGGAGATCCTCGACGTTCTCGATCAATACGTGATTGGCCAGAACCGCGCCAAGAAGGTGCTCGCGGTCGCGGTCTACAACCACTACAAGCGTCTGGAATCGCGTACGCGCAACGACGAGGTCGAACTGGCCAAATCGAACATCCTGCTGGTCGGTCCGACCGGTTCGGGCAAGACGCTGCTTGCCGAGACTTTGGCACGACTGCTCAATGTGCCGTTCACGATTGCCGACGCGACGACGCTGACCGAAGATCTCGCGCAAGAGCGAGAACCCCTCGATCACGCGCGATGTTTCCGGCGAAGGCGTGCAGCAGGCTCTGCTCAAGTTGATCGAAGGCACGGTTGCTTCGGTGCCGCCGCAAGGTGGGCGCAAACATCCGCAGCAGGAGTTCTTGCAGGTGGATACGAAGAACGTGCTGTTCAGCGTGGGTGGCGCGTTCTCGGGTCTCGACAAGATCATCCAGCAGCGTTCGGAAACGACCGGCATCGGCTTCAACGCCGAGGTCCGCAGCACCGACCGCAAGATGGATGTCGGCAAGCTGCTCGGTGACGTGCAGCCCGGCGATCTGATCAAGTTCGGCCTGATTCCGGAATTCGTCGGACGACTTCCCGTCGTCGCCTCGCTCGAGGAACTGGACGAACCGGCGCTGGTCAAGATCCTGACCGAGCCGAAGAACGCGATCACCAAGCAGTTCAAGCGCTTGTTCGACATGGAAGGCGTGGAACTTGAGTTCCGCCCAGATGCCCTGTCCGCCGTGGCGCACAAGGCGATCACGCGCAAGACCGGTGCGCGTGGCTTGCGCACGATCCTGGAACAGGTCCTGCTCGATACGATGTTCGACCTGCCCTCGCTCGAGCATGTCAGCAAGGTCGTCGTTGACGAGGCCGTGATCAATGGTCAGGCGGAGCCTTATCTGATCTACCAGGGCAACCAGCAGGTGCGCGCCGCAGCAGCGGAATAGTTCGCCAGGCGTTCGTCGCGGTTTTCCCTTGCAATGCGGGCGATACGCCCGCACTTGACCAAACGGCAGCGTGCCTTCACGCTGCCGTTTGACTTTCATAGACGTGGAAATTCCAGGATCCAAGATGGACAAACCCAGCAAGACTTCGCCGATTGCCGCTGCTGACGTGATCGAACTGCCGATCCTGCCGTTGCGCGATGTCGTGGTTTTTCCGCACATGGTCATTCCGCTTTTCGTCGGTCGCGAAAAGTCCGTGCGCGCGCTCGATGCGGCGATGGAAGGCGACAAGCAGATCCTGCTCGTCGCACAACGCAGTCCTGACGTGGACGACCCCGAAGCCGGTGACCTGTACCCGATTGGCACCATTGCCACGGTGCTGCAATTGCTGAAGCTTCCGGACGGCACGGTGAAGGTGCTGGTCGAAGGCACTTCGCGTGCCGAGATCGTCGGTTACTCGGAGCGCAATTCGCTGATGACGGGTCGTGCGCGCTCGCTCGATTCGGTCTATACGCGCAACGAGCGTGAAGTCGAGGTGATCTCGCGCTCACTGGTGTCGCTGTTCGAGCAGTTGGTGAAGCTTTCGCGCAAGATTCCACCGGAACTCATGGCGACCCTGTCCGGCCTGGAGGATTCGTCGCGTCTCGCCGACACGATTGCCGCGCATTTGTCGGTGCGCCTGCAGGACAAGCAGCAGATCCTCGAGACGGGGGACGTCGCCGATCGTCTCGAGCGCCTGATCGCGCTCGTCGATGGTGAAATCGACGTGCAGCAGATCGAGAAACGCATCCGCGGCCGGGTCAAGTCGCAGATGGAGAAAAGCCAGCGCGAGTACTACCTCAACGAGCAGATGAAGGCGATCCAGAAGGAGCTGGGTGACGCCGATGAGGCGCCGAACGAGCTCGAGGAGCTTGCGCGCAAGGTCGAGGCGGCCGGCATGCCGAAGGCGACGCTGGCCAAGGCGCGCGCGGAGCTCAACAAGCTCAAGCAGATGTCGCCGATGTCGGCCGAAGCCACCGTCGTGCGCAACTACGTCGAATGGATGGTTGGTGCGCCGTGGAAGAAGCGCACGAAGGTCCGCAAGGATCTGCATGTCGCGCAGGAAGTCCTCGATGCCGATCATTTCGGACTGGAGAAGGTCAAGGACCGCATCCTCGAGTATCTCGCCGTGCAGCAGCGGGTGCGCACGATGAAGGGGCCAATCCTCTGCCTGGTCGGACCTCCGGGCGTGGGCAAGACCTCGCTCGGCCAGTCGATCGCGAAGGCGACGAATCGCAAGTTCGTTCGCATGTCGCTCGGCGGCGTGCGCGACGAGGCCGAGATTCGCGGCCATCGACGCACGTATATCGGATCAATGCCTGGCCGCATCATCCAGAACCTGTCGAAGGCGGGCACGCGCAATCCATTGTTCGTGCTCGACGAGATCGACAAGATGTCGATGGATTTCCGTGGCGATCCCGCGTCGGCGCTGCTCGAAGTGCTCGATCCCGAGCAGAACAACGCGTTTGCCGATCACTATCTCGAAGTCGATTTCGATCTCAGCGAAGTCATGTGGATCGCGACGGCGAACTCGTTGAATATCCCTGGACCGTTGCTCGATCGCATGGAAGTGATCCGCATTCCGGGCTACACCGAAGACGAGAAGGTCAACATCGCCGAGCGCTACCTCGTGCCGAAGCAGCTCAAGGCAAATGGCCTGAAGGATTCGGAACTGCAGATCGACCAGAGCGCGATCCGCGACGTGATCCGTTACTACACGCGCGAATCGGGCGTGCGCAACCTGGAGCGCGAGATTTCCAAGATCTGCCGCAAGGTGGTGAAGGAGCTGAGCCTGCAGGCGCCGGCCAAATCCGCGAAAGCGAAGCCGTCGAAAAAGCTTGCGACGAAACCAGCCGCATCGAAAAGGAAAGGCCAGCAGATGCGCGTTGACGGCGACAACATCGAGCAGTATCTCGGCGTGCGCAAATTCAACTTCGGTCTTGCCGAGTTGCAGAATGAAGTGGGCCTGGTCACTGGTCTCGCGTGGACGGAAGTGGGCGGCGACCTGCTCAGCATCGAAGCGACGACGGTACCTGGAAAAGGCAAGTTGCAGCACACCGGCCAGCTTGGTGGCGTGATGCAGGAGTCGATCCAGGCCGCGTTGAGCGTGGTACGCGCGCGCGTCGATCGTCTGGGTGTCGACCCGGAGTTCCACCAGAAGCTCGACGTGCATATCCACGTGCCCGAAGGTGAGACGCCGAAGGATGGTCCGAGTGCAGGTATCGCGATGTGCACGGCACTGGTGTCCGCCTTGACGAAAATCCCGGTGCGCTCCGGTGTCGCAATGACCGGTGAGATCACGTTGCGCGGCCGCGTGCTGCCGATCGGCGGACTCAAGGAGAAGTTGCTGGCAGCGCATCGCGGCGGCGTGGTGACGGTCATCATTCCCGAGGAAAACCGCAAGGATCTCGCAGACATACCGAAGAACGTGACCGATTCGATCGATATCCGTCCGGTCAAGTGGATCGACGAGGTGCTGGATATCGCGCTCGAGCGTCCGCTCACACCGGCGGCCCATATCGAAGTGGCGGACAAGGCGGCCGTCGAGGCGCCTCGCAAGCGGCGGACGGACAAAGCGCCCGTGCGCCCGCATTGAAACCGGTTCGGCGAAGGCGGCTCATGCCGCCTTCGCCTGTTTCGAGTTTCGGGGGAGATTGACGAAACGCCGGATTTTTGCTCCGCCTCCGCTTCTCTCAAAATCCCCGGAACGCCCGCCACGCCTTGTGTTGCGCGGCTTCTGGGCCACTGGTATAAAGGTCGCGCCGCGATCCCCGCCAGCAAGCTGGCGATGTGATCCGGGGGATGCGATGCCGCGCGTGAGACTCCTTGCCTCGCTCGTAACGCTGTATTGTCCTGACCAATTTTCGGGTTGCTGTTCCAAAGGGAGTTAATAATGAATAAAGGTGAATTTGTTGCGGCCATCGCCGAATCGGCCGACATGACGAAGGCCGATGCCGAGCGCGCTGTCGAGGCCGTCTTCAACGTGGTCAAGAAAGCTTTGAAATCAGGTGACAGCATTTCGCTGGTCGGCTTCGGAACGTTTACCGTGCGCAAGCGCGCAGCGCGCACTGGCCGCAATCCGCGTACCGGCGACACGATCAAGATCAAGGCGTCCAAGGTTCCTGCGTTCAAGGCCGGCAAGGCACTCAAGGACGCCATCAACTAAAACGAGCCGGGGTGCTTAGCTCAGCGGTAGAGCGTCTCCCTTACACGGAGAGGGTCGGGGGTTCGAAACCCTCAGCACCCACCACCCCTCGTTCTAGTCGTTCTGTCGGTTACACTACCGATCCGTGACGCCAGGGGTAGCAGGTTCGGATCTGCTCCAATCTGCTGCTTCTCCTGCAGGGCGCCCGAGTGGCGCCCTTGCTTTTTCGCGCGGAGCCCCTGTGGCGCTCGCGTTTCATCACCGACTGCTTGGCCTGCCCGCAGTCAGTTGCGAATCCTTACCTTACAGGCGGTTTCATGCTTCAAAACCTACGCGAAAAAACTTCCGGCCTGATCGCCAAGATCATTCTTGGCCTCATCATCATCGCGTTCTCGTTCTTCGGCATTGAATCCTATTTCCAGGCGCGTACAGACGAGTTCGTCGCACGCGTGGGCGACAGGGAGATCAGCCAGACCGAGTTCCGTGCACGGGTCGATGAACAGCGTCAGCGTCTGATGCAGCAGACCAATGGTGCGATCGATGCGCGCTATTTCGAGCAACCTGCCATCAAACGCCAGATCCTCGACCAGATGGTCGATGAGCAGGTTTTGCTTGCCGCCAACGAAAAGCTTGGTGTCGTGGTTCCGGCGCAGGCCCTGCGCGAGGAGATCCTGCAGATCGGGGCCTTCCAGCTCGATGGCAAGTTCGATGAAACCCAGTACCGTGCGGTGCTTGCCTCGCAGGGCATGACGCCGATCTCGTTCGCTGATCGTGTTGCCAAGCAGATGGCATCGCGGGAAATGCCGCTGCAGGTTTCCGCGAGCACGTTCGTGACCGACGCCGAAGTCAATGCCTACCTGCGCCTGCGTGACCAGCAGCGTGATTTCCGCATCATCAGGCTCGCCAAGCCGGAAACGACCGACACGCAGGTGGCCGATGAAGAAATCGCCACGTACTACACCGAGCATCAACAGGAATTCATGAATGCCGAGGAAGTCGCCCTCGAATACATCGAGCTCGATTCCGCCAAACTCGACATCCAGTTGACGCCGGATGAGGCGACCCTGAAGGATCGCTACGAGAAGGAAAAATCCCGTTTCGTGAGCACCGAGCAACGCCTCGCTTCGCATGTCCTGGTCAAGGTCGGCGGCAAGGGTGGCCCGAATGACCAGAAGCAGGCGCTCGAAAAGGCGCAGAAGATCGCCGACGACGCGCGCAGCGGCAAGGACTTCGCCGAGCTTGCCAAGCAGTCGTCCGACGATCTCGGTTCGAAGGCGCTCGGCGGTGATCTCGGTTGGCTCGACAAGGACATGACGGATCCAGCGTTCGAAGGCGCGCTCTATGCACTGGAGAAGGGCAAGATCTCCGATCCGGTGCTGTCATCCGAGGGTTACCACGTGATCGAATTGCGCGATATCCGTCCGGGCAAGACGCGCACGTTCGAGGAAGTCCAGCCGGAACTCGTCAAGGAATACAGCGAATCGGAACGCGAGCGCGTTTACAACGAGAAGTCCGGTCGCCTGATCGACCTTACGTACCAGGATTCGACCTCGCTTGAACCGGCTGCACGCGAGCTTGATCTGAAAGTCGAAAGGACTGGTCTGTTCTCGCGCCAGGGTGGCCAGGGTCTGGCCGGAAATCCCGCGGTCATCAATGCGGCGTTCTCGGACCAGGTGCTCGTCCAGGGCAACAATTCCGAAGCCGTCGAACTGGGTCCGAATCATGTGGCGATCATGCGTATCGGCGAGCACAAGCCCGCAACGCCGAAACCGCTCGATGAAGTGCGTGCCGCGATCCGCGACCGCATCATTGCCGCACGTGTGAGCAAGCAGGCGCAGGCACGGGCCGATGAGTTGTTCGCACGTCTCGAGAACGGCGAGAGCCTCGACGCGATCGCAACCGAGGCCAAGTCCGAAGTGAAGGCCGAGAAAGGCATTGGGCGCAATGCCTTGACCGTGGATGCTGCCGTGGTCAGTGCGGTGTTCGACATGGCGCGACCGCAGGAGGGCAAGCCGAACACGAAGCTGGTTGCGCTGCCGAATGATGAGTATGCGCTCGTGCATCTTGATGCCGTTGCTGATGCGGATCCGACGGCCCTTGATGCGACGACACGCGAAGCGGCACGTACGGGCCTGAGCGAGGCGGCATCGACCGCGGCGGTGCTCGAGTTCGTCGCGGCCCTGCGTGCCAACATGAAGATCAAGATCGTCGAAGATCGCATGTAAAGCG
>JBEBXZ010000095.1:0-6629 GCA_040391335.1 Dokdonella fugitiva
TCGATTGCTCTGCTGCACGCCGAAATGAAGTTCTCGGCATCAAGCAGTTGCCCTTGATAGCACGATGATCTAGTTAGAAGACTGAAGTTTCTGATAAGCAGAAGCTTCAGTTCTATCAATGCGATACTTATGAGGAAGGCCGTTGTCGCAACTGATCGCGCACCGGCAGGCTGCGGATGCGTTTGCCGGTGGCGGCGAAGATCGCATTGAGCAGGGCCGGCGCGACCGGCGGCAGGCCCGGTTCGCCGACACCGCCGAGTGGCAGCGAATGATCATCGGCGCCGACCATGTGCACGTGGATCTCGTGCGGTGCACCGTCGATGCGCGTGAGCTGGTAGTCGTGGAAATTGCTCTGCACGGCACGTCCTTCGGCGAAGCTGACCTCGCCGAGCATGGCCAGGCTGATGCCCTGCACGATCGCGCCTTCCATCTGTGAGCGCACGCGTTCCGGATTGATCTGCGGACCGCAGTCCACGGCGATGTCGACACGCGGAATCTTCAGCGCGCCGTCCACCACCTCGACTTCGAAGACCACCGCCGTATAGGTGACGAAACTGCGATGGGCAGCGATGCCGAGGCCGCGTCCCGGCGCCAGCTTGCGTCCCCAACTGGCTGCCTTGGCCACCGTTTCGATGACACGCCGCAGGCGGCCCGCATCGACCGGATATTTCGCCGGATCCTCACCGTAATTCCAGCCGTCGGCCAAGGTGTTCGGATCCACCTTTTTCGCCGGACCGATCAGTTCGAGCAGGAAGTCCTTCGGATCCCGACCGGCCAGATGGGCGAGCTCCGAAGCGGCACACTGCGTCGCGAACGCGTGCGGAATATTGAACACCGAGCGGAACCAGCCGATGCGCACATGCGCGGCAGCCTCGGGATTCTCGATGCGCAGGTTCGGCACACCGAAGAATGCGAGGTCGGTCAGGCCCTGCGCCAGCTCACCGGCGCCCTGGTGTCTGGGATCGGGACCGAACAACGACGAGATCGTAGGGGCCGTCGTGCGATGCAGCCAGGCGACGGGCCTGCCGGCCTTGTCGATGCCGGCCTCGATGCGTTCGAGCGATACGGTGTGGTAGTAGTCGTGCGCGATATCGTCTTCACGTGTCCACAGCAACTGGACTGGTTTTCCATCCATCGCCTTCGAAAGCAGGCCGGCCTCGGCGACGAAATCCGGTTTCGACTTGCGTCCGAAACCGCCGCCAAGCAAGGTCTGATGCACGCTGACCTTTTCCTTCGGCAACTTGAGCACGTTGCTCAGTATCTCCACGGTAGCCTCGGGCGCCTGTACGCAGGCCCAGGCCTCGCAGGCGCCATCGACGATACGCGCGACCGCGACAGGCGGTTCCATCGGCGCGTGGGCGATGTGCGGCAGGTAATACTCGACCTCGATCTTCCTGCTCGCCGCCGACAGCGACTTGTACACATCGCCATTGTTGCGCACGAGCTTGCCCGGCGCCCGCGCTGCGGCTTCCAGTGTCTTGCGGTACCCGGCGGAGTCGTAACCGGCGTTCGGTCCGTTGTCCCATTCGATGACCAGCTTGCGCCGTGCCTCGATCGCCGCCCATGTATTGCTGGCGATCACGGCGATGCCACCGAGCGGCAGGAATGCCGAGGGAATCGGCGCCGAATCGAGCGCGACGACCTTGACCACGCCCGGCACCTTGAGTGCCTCGCTGGCATCGTGCGATTTGACCTTGCCGCCATAGACCGGCGGACGCGCGATGACCGCGTGCAGCATGCCTTCGAGGCGCGTGTCGATGCCGTATTTCGCGGCGCCGGTCACGATCGCATCGTTGTCGATCAGGCCCAGCCTGCCCTTGCCGATGTAACGGAAATCCTTCGGCGACTTCAGCCGGATCTGATCAGCCTTTGGCACCGGCAGCATCGACGCGGCTTCCGCGAATTCGCCATAGCTGCCACGACGTCCGCTTTTGGCGTGCACGACCTCATGATTGATCGCGACAACCTGGGCGACCGGCACGCCCCAGGCTTCGGCGGCCGCCGATTCGAGCATCTGCCTCGCGGCGGCACCGGCGCGACGCAACGGTGCAAACGAATGGCGGATGCTGCGCGATCCATCGGTATTCTGGTTGCCGTATTTCTGCTGGTCGGCGGGAGCCTGCTGCACGCGTACGCGCGCCCAGTCGGCATCGAGTTCATCGGCGATGATCAGCGGCATGCTGGTGCGCACGCCCTGCCCCATCTCGGCCCGATGATTGATCACGGTAACGATGCCATCGGCGCCGATCGCGATGAAGATGCGCGGATCATCCTTGAGGCCACCCGGCATTCCGTCACCACCGAATTTCCTCGCCTCCTCGGCCAGCGCGTTCAGCGGCAAGCCGCCCACGGCAAGCACCAGCGCCCCGGTACCGAGGCCAAGCAGGAAGGCGCGGCGGCTCTCGTTGCTCAGCGTCATGGACGGCGAGCGCGTATCCGAAACAGGCAACGCCGCGGCATCGGCATTCGACTGCATCCAGTTGACCTCGGCATTCATGCGCGTTCTCCCATCTTGACCACGGCCAACTGGATCGCCGAACGGATGCGCGTATAGGTACCGCAACGACACACGTTGCCGGCCATCGCCGCATCGATATCGGCGTCGCTCGGCTTCGGTCTGTCTTTCAGCAACGAAGCCGCCTGCATGATCTGCCCGGCCTGGCAATAGCCGCACTGGGCGACGTTGAGTTCCTTCCAGGCGAGTTGCACGGGATGCTTGCCATCACTCGACAAACCTTCGATGGTCGTTACCCTGGCCCCGCTGGTCGCGACCGCAACCGGCGTCGTGCAGCCACGCATGGCGGTGCCATCGACGTGGATCGTGCAGGCACCGCACAAGGCCATGCCGCAACCGTATTTCGTGCCGGTCAGCCCGAGCACATCGCGCACGAACCACAGCAAGGGCATATCGGGACTGCCATCGAACTCGTGATCCTGACCGTTGACGTTGATCGTCGACATGGTGGTGCACCTCCGCAAGAAATCGCTGCATTGGCCGACGACGAAGGATTCGCCATCGATGGGGCGGCATGAAACCGCGTCTCGTTGCACGAGATCGCCCGATTCTATCGGCCTTGGGCTTCCGACGTGTGGCGTTCCGGTTAACGCACTCGTTATCCGTAGCGTCTCTGGATATCCCGTCATCCCGGTAAAGCCTGGATCCGGCGTCTTTTCAATTCCTTGAAGGCGCTGGATTCCGGCTTTCGCGGGAATGACCAGTGGGAGATTCGACTTCGGTCCGGGTTGCGGGATCGACAGGGTTGAAATCAACCTGCCCCTTCCGCTGATCCTCACCCGGCTTTTTGCGCGTAGTGAGGTGCCGATGGCCGCGTGTGGGCCTGGCTGGGGAATTTGCAACGCACAGAATCGAGAGGGAATCACATGAAGCACTTACGTAACCATGGCGCATATTCCGCCGGCCGATGCCGTCGGACCATCTTGCGGTCGATGGCCGCCGCGGCCTTGTTCTTCGGAGCAGCGTCAATGCCCGGCTTGGCCGGTGCCGCGCCGCCCTTCAGCGGGACCGCCTTCATCGTGCCGAACCTCATCACCAGCGCAGACCCGACGACGTTCGTCGCGATCACTGACCGGGGGATTGAATCGCGCCTCGTGTTTGACCGTCGTGTCGGCAACTACGTCACGATGGATGTCTTCGTCTACGAAGCAGCCTATTCGGACGGGCACGTGATCGACATCCAGGTCAATCCCGAGTTCGGCGACGTGGACGCGTCCCGGCTGCCGGCCGAGTACTATGCGCCGGTATTCGGCCGTCTCCCGAATGTGCTCAGACGCGGGGTTGCCAATGTCTGGATCCACCAAGGCGACGACCCGTTCGGCGGAACCCGGTTCGATGGCGTGAATCCGGCGGTACTGATTCATACCGGCGCGCTCGCACAGAGCTACATCAACCAGGGCGTGCTCGAAGAGATCCTCGTGCATGAGGCCACGCACGCCGTGTTGGAGCAGTGGGTCGAGAACACCCCGGGATGGCTCGCGGCGCAGACGACGGACGTCGAGTTCATTTCAACCTACGCCAGGGACAACCCGACCTCGGAAGATGTCGCCGAGAGCTTTCTCATGTATCTGGCCGTTTGCTGTGGACAGGGCCGCGTATCCGCCAGCATCGTCAACACGACCACGGCGACGATTCCGGCACGCCTGCGTCATTTCGATTCAATGCTGCTGGATGTCGGTCCGCTGCAGGATCCGGCCGTGGTCTTCCGCGACGGATTCGGCTTCTGAACCTGCCCGGAAAGGAACAGGCTCATTTCCTGCTCGCCGCAAATGGCGACCAGAACCACTACGATCAAACCCGGATTCCGGGACAACGCCGATCATTGCAGGAGGACGTCGAGGAATCGAAAGCCCGCGGCGCCACGAAGGATCGTGCCGACTCCTGCGCCGACGCGCGGGTGCGACGTCGACGGAATCCGGTTCGTGCCTGCGGGCCTGCCGGGCAGGAGCCCGGGCATCACTTCTTCTTCGGAATATACAGATCCGTGATCGTGCCTTCGTAGACTTCCGCCGCCATGCCGACCGACTCGCTCAGGGTCGGATGCGGATGAATGGTCAGGCCGATATCGGCGGCTTCGGCGCCCATCTCGATCGCCAGCGCGATTTCGGCGATCAGGTCGCCGGCGTTCGGCGCGACGATGCCGCCGCCGATCACGCGATGCGTCGCCTCATCGAACAGCAGCTTGGTGAAGCCTTCGGTGCGACCGATGCCGACCGCGCGACCTGACGCGGCATGCGGGAACTTGCCGATGCCATAGGCGATGCCCGCTTTCTTCGCTTCGGTTTCGGTGACGCCAACCCAGGCGATTTCGGGATCGGTATAGGCCACGCTCGGGATCACGCGCGCGACGAACTCGCTCTTCTCGCCCGCCGCGACTTCGGCGGCAACCTTGCCTTCGTGCGTGGCCTTGTGCGCCAGCATGGGCTGGCCGACCAGATCGCCGATCGCGAAGATATGCGGCACATTGGTGCGCATCTGCCTGTCCACCGCAATGAAGCCGCGATCGGTGACGATGACGCCGGCCTTGTCGGCGCCGATCTTGTTGCCATTCGCGGAGCGGCCGATGGCGACGAGCACGCGATCATAGAGCTGCGGCTCGGGTGCCTTGTCGCCTTCGAAGGTCGCCTTGAGGCCTTTCTTCCCGGCTTCGATCTTCGCCACCTTCACCTGCAGGTGGATGCCGGAATAGCGCTTGGACAGGCGCTGCTGCAGCGGACGCACGAGATCGGGATCGGCGCCCGGCATCAACTGGTCCATCAGTTCGACGACCGTCACTTCACTGCCGAGCGCGTCATACACGCAGGCCATTTCCAGGCCGATGATGCCGCCGCCGACGACGAGCAGCTTCTTCGGGATATCCACCAGATCCAGCGCATCGGTCGAATCCATCATGCGCTTGTCGTCCCACGGGAACGCCGCCAGTTTCACGGCCTGCGAGCCGGCGGCGATGATCGCCTTCTCGAAGCGCACGAGCTTCGTGCCTTCCGGAGTTTCGACCTCGATTTCGTGCGGCGAAATGAAACGACCCGTGCCCTGCACGACCGTCACCTTGCGCTGCTTGGCCATGCCGGAGAGGCCCTTGACCATCTGGCCGACGACCTTGTCCTTGTTCGCGCGCAGCTTGTCGAGATCGATCTTCGGTGCACCGAAGGTGATGCCGAAATCATCGGCATGCGCGACTTCGTCCATCACGCGCGCCGCATGCAGCAAGGCCTTCGACGGAATGCAGCCGACATTGAGACAGACGCCGCCGAGCGAGGCATAGCGCTCGATCAACACCGTGTTCTGGCCGAGGTCGGCGGCGCGGAATGCCGCCGTATAGCCGCCCGGACCGGAGCCGAGCACGACCACCTGGCATTCGACATCGGCCTTGCGACCCGAATCGGGAGCGGCGGTCGATGCCGCGCCTGCGCTTCGCCCGGCGGCGGGAGAAGCTGCCGCGACAGCAATTGCTGGGGGCGGCGTTGCTGGCGCGGCCGGAGCAGCACCCGCAGCAGCCTGCGGCGAAGGAGCGGCATTGGCGTTCGACGCCGTCGCGGCAGGCTGGGCAGCTTCAGCCGATGCTGCGGTTTCCACGATCGCCACGATCGTGCCTTCGCTGGCCGTGTCGCCCACCTTGACGCGCACTTCCTTGACGACGCCTGCGGCCGATGACGGCACCTCCATCGTCGCCTTGTCGGATTCGAGGGTGGCGATGCCCTGGTCCTTCTTGACCGTATCGCCGACCTTCACCAGCACTTCGATAACCGGGATATCGGTGTAGTTGCCGATATCAGGAACCTTCACTTCGATCATGTCTGCCATGTCAGTTTCTCCGGATCACAGCAGCACGCGACGCATATCGGCCAGAACCTGGCCGAGATACGCCGTGAACCGGGCAGCGGAAGCGCCATCGATGACGCGATGGTCATAGCTCAGGCTCAGCGGAAGAACCAGGCGCGGCTTGAATTCCTTGCCATCCCAGACCGGCTTCATGGCCGACTTCGAGACACCGAGGATCGCCACCTCCGGCGCGTTGACGATCGGCGTGAACGCCGTACCGCCGATGCCGCCGAGGCTGGAGATCGAGAAGCAGCCGCCGGACATGTCGGCCGGGCCGAGCTTGCCGTCGCGC
>JBEBXZ010000096.1:0-6626 GCA_040391335.1 Dokdonella fugitiva
TGCACGGTCCGGAAGACCTGGTCGTCGATGCCGACGGACAGCCGCGACGCATCGACCATGCGTTCTCGTGGGCCTACCCGCTGTCGGCGCACGGCATGATGCAAACCGTGATCCGCAACGCCTGGGCCGGCGATCCGTATCGCATCGACACCTTGTTGATGTTCATGGCCAACATGGGCTGGAACTCGGCGATGAATACCAGCGAGACGCGGCGCATGCTGGCCGATCGCGATCCACAAAGTGGCGAATACCGCATTCCGCACATCATCTACGCCGATGCCTACCTGTCGGAAACCGTCGCGTTCGCCGATCTCGTGTTGCCGGATACGACATATCTTGAACGCCACGATTGCATCAGCATGCTCGATCGCCCGATCTCGGACGCCGATGCGGCCGCCGATGCGATCCGCCAGCCGGTCGTCCCACCGGATCGCGACGTGCGGCCGTTCCAGGATGTGCTGCTCGATCTCGGCGCGCGCCTCGGCTTGCCGGGCTTGACCGATGACGAAGGCCAACCGAAATATCCACGCGGCTATGCGCAGTACATGGTCGAGCACGAACGCGCGCCCGGCGTCGGCCTGCTGGCGGGGTGGCGTGGAGCGGATGGCTCGAAAACCGGCGTCGGCGAACCCAATCCGCAGCAGCTCGAACGCTACATCGAGCATGGCTGCGTATGGCACCACGCGGTGCCGCCTGCCGCGCGCTATTACAAGATGGCAAATCGCGATTATCTGCGATGGGCGAAATCGCTTGGTTTCCTCGGCTCGACCGAGCCGATCGTCCTGCAGTTGTACTGCGAGACCTTGCAGCACTTCCGTCTTGCCGCCAACGGGCACGGCGACGTGCAGCCGCCCGCGCGTGATCGCGCGCGCGTTGCCCGCTACTTCGATCCGCTGCCATTCTGGTATGCGCCCTTCGAGTGGGCAAACGTGCCGGGCGCTTCATCCAGTCATGCCGACGATGCACAAGGCAACGAAACAGCGCATCGCGAAGCATTCAATCTTTCCGCGATCACCCAGCGGCCGATGTTCATGTACCACGCCTGGGGATCGCAGAACTCATGGTTGCGCCAGATCGCCACGCGGAATCATCTGTATCTGCATCCGCGCACGGCGCAGCAGCATGACGTGGCCGATGGTGACTGGATCTGGCTCGCCTCGCCGCAGGGCCGCATTCGCGTGCAGGCGCGTTGGCACACTGCCACCGCGCCCGGCACGCTGTGGACGTGGAATGCGATCGGCAAGTCGAAAGGCGCATGGAAGCTCAGCGCGAACGCGCCGGAAAGCCGCGATGGCTTCCTGCTCAATCATCTGATCGGTGAGCAATTGAATGCCGAGGACAATGGCGACACCTATGCGAATGCCGATCCCGTGACGGGCCAGGCCGCATGGTTCGATCTGCGCGTGCGCATCGAACGCGATGCCGAACCGCAACGCGATGGCCATCGTGTCGAAATGCGTCCGTGCAGGAGTCTGCCGGCATGACCAGCCTTCCGTCGCCCGGCACCCGAAAACTCGGCCTCGTCATCGACCTCGATACCCGCGTCGGTTGCCACGCCTGCGCGGTGGCCTGCAAGGAATGGAACGACGGCGGTGCGTTCGGGCCGTTGCCGGACAAGAACCCGTACGGCGCGGAACCCTCCGGCGTCTGGTTCAACCGCGTGCACAGCTATCACGTGCAGGGCCTGGTTGAACCGCAGGCGACAGCTTGTGGTTCGCCCGCGGCCGGCGTTTCATCCTCGCCAGCAGTGCGCAGCGAGGATCCCGGCATCGCCGTGCACTTCCCGCGATCCTGCCTGCATTGCGAGACACCCGCCTGCGTGACCGTATGTCCGACCGGCGCGAGCTACAAGCGCGCGGAGGACGGCATCGTCCTGGTCGACGAGGACAAGTGCATCGGTTGCCAGCTGTGCGCCTGGGCCTGTCCGTACGGAGCGCGCGAGTTCAGCGAGAAGCGTGGCGTCATGCAGAAATGCACGCTGTGCGTCGATCGCATCTACAACGAAACGCTCGATCCTGCAGATCGCCAACCCGCCTGCGTCATGGCCTGCCCGACGCGCGCCCGGCATTTCGGCGATCTCGGCGATGCCGATTCCGACATCTCGAAGCTGGTCGCCGAGCGCGATGGCTATGCGTTGATGCCCGAGCTTGGCTACCAGCCGGTCAACCGTTATCTGCCACCGCGTCCACGCCAGATCGCGCGTGCGGAACCTGCCGATGCCGCGCAGGAGAACCTCGATCCTGCAAAGCTTTCGCCCCTGTTGCGCTGGGTCGACCGCCTGCTCTCGCGCTGACAGGAAAGCGATGCGCCCTTCTTTCTCGATCATTCTTTTCACCACCTTGTCGGGCGCCGGCTATGGCCTGTGGTTCGCGATCGGCATCCTGCTCGCCCTCGGGCTCTACCCGACCGGCCGCGGGGGCTTGCTGGTGGCGCTCGCCGTCGGCCTCGTGTTGAGTTCGAGCGGCCTGCTCTGCTCCGTCGCGCATCTCGGCAAGCCACTACGCGCCTGGCGTGCGCTTTCGCAATGGCGCAGTTCGTGGTTGTCGCGCGAAGGCATCGCCGCGCTCGCTTGCGTGCCTTTGGTGTTGCTTCTCGCCGCGCGGGCGCACCACAGCCATGATTTCCCGAAGATCCGCATTGCTGGCTTTCTGCTCGCGGCGATGGCCATGCTCGTCGTGTTCTGCACGGCACGCATCTACACCTCGCTGCGCACGGTCGATGCCTGGCACAACCGGCGCGTGCTGCCCGGTTTCCTGTTGCTCGCGATTGAAACCGGCGCATTGTGGTTCTGGGTGTTGCTGACCTTCCGCACGACATCCGTGACCGAGGCGGAACCTGTCGACAACCTGCCGGTGGCGTGGATGCTGGTGGTCGGTGCAGCGGTGATTTCCGCCGGATGGAACAAACGCAGTTACTGGAAAAGTATCGACAATGCGGCATCGACCTCGGACATGCAGAGTGCGACCGGCCTCGGCAAGCTGGGCACCGTGCACAGCCTTGAACAACCGCATACCGAAGCGAACTACCTGACCCACGAAATGGGCTTCGTGCTTGCACGTCGGCACGCGATGCGCCTGCGTACGACCTGCCTTTATCTGTTGCTTGCGATTCCGTTGCTCATGGTCGGCGCGAGCTGCCTGCTTCCGTTCACGCAGCCCGTCGCAGCGAGCGTCGCACTGGTCAGCGCGATGCTCGGCGTGTTCATCGAGCGCTGGATGTTTTTCGCCGAGGCGAAGCACAAGGTGATGCTGTATTACGGCGCACGCAGCGGCGCATCCGCAGAAAGCGAATAATCGTTTCGTTCACGAGCCCCGGGCGAATCGTTCATTTTGCGTTCAATCCCGGACGTTAGGATCACGTCGCGTCGAGAGCCAGGCTGAACGCCGCCCGCGCACTCCCCGATTTTTCCACGTCCCGATATAGGTATTCCCATGATCAAGAAAGCCCTCCTCGCGAGTGCCGTGATGTTGTCCGCTCCCTTGCTCGCACAGGCCCAGGATGGAACCTGGTCCGGCAGCGGCGAGCTCGGCTTTGCCCTCACCCGCGGCAATACGAAATCCGAGAACCTGAACACGAAGCTGCAGTTCAAGAAGGAAGACGATGCCTGGAAGCACAACTTCTTCCTCTCCGCGCTGCGCACCAAGGGCGAGATCGGCGGCGAATACGACCTGACCGCGAACCGCTACGAAGCCGGCGCGTCCTCGGGCTACAAGCTCGATGAGCGCAGCTACATCGTCGGCGCGGCGCGCTATGAAAATGATGACTTCTCGCCGTATTCGTACCAGTGGATCGTCTCGCTGGGCTATGGCTACACGGCCATCAAGAACGAGCGCACCGAGCTTTCGTTCGAAGCCGGCCCGGGTTATCGCCGCCTCAACAAGCGCGGCTACTACGTCGACATGGGCGAGCCGCCCGCACCCGTCTACGTCAACTCGGAAGTGGAGGGCGACGTAGTTGCACGCGGGCTCATAGCATTCAAGCACAAGCTGACCGACACGACCTCGTTCGAGAACACCGTGCTGCTCGAAGCCGGTTCGGACAACAAGTTCGTGCAGAACGATGCTGGCCTCGCGGTCAGCATGACCGACAAGCTCGCGCTCAAGGTCGGCTATCAGGTGCGCCACAATTCGGACGTGAGTCCGGGCACCGACAAGACCGATCAGCTCGTGACGACCAACCTCGTCTACAAGTTCTGATCCAGCTTCACGCTTTGTCGGAACGGGCCCTTCGCGGGCCCGTTTTCGTTGCGCATCGCGCGATGCAGAATGCAACTTCTTCGAGCTTTGCGCTCCGCAGGCGCGCGACATGAATCCATGCGTCAGCGCGAATGCTCGTGCGTGGCCAGGATCTCGCCCGCCCCGCGCGCCATCAGCATGGCCGCCACATGTTGACCGAGCGCCTCGCCCTGCAGGTCGCCGGTCGCATCCGCTTCGGCACGCACGAGGCGACCACTGCCCGCATCGCCGACCAATCCATAAAGCGTCAGTCCACGTTCGGTTTCTATGCAATAGCCCGCAATCGGCACATTGCAACTGCCGTGCAACTGGCGGTTCATCGCGCGCTCGGTCTCGACGCAGCGACGCGTGTGCTCGTCGTCAAGCGGTGCAATCAGTTCGGCGACACGCTGGTCGCCGAGGCGTTGTTCAATCGCGATCGCACCCTGGGCCACCGCAGGCAACCAGTCGGGGGCAGCCAGCCGGGAGCGGATGCGGGTACCCAGTCCGAGCCGTTCCAGTCCGGCGCAGGCAAGGATGATCGCGTCATGGCGCCCTTCATCGAGTTTCGCGAGGCGCGTGTTGACGTTGCCGCGCAGGTCGATGAGTTCGAGATCCGGTCGCAATGCGCGCAGTTGCGCCTGACGGCGCAACGACGAGGTTCCTACGCGCGCACCCTGCGGCAATGCATCGAGTCGCGCCCATTCATTGCTGATGAAGGCATCGGCGGCGTCGGCGCGCTCCAGCACCGCGCCGATGGCGAAACCCGGTTCAAGCTCCATCGGCACGTCTTTCAGCGAATGCACGGCGATGTCGGCGCGCTCCTCAAGCATCGCGACTTCGAGTTCCTTGAGGAACAGGCCTTTTCCACCGATCTCGGACAGGGGACGATCGAGGATCTGGTCGCCGCGCGTGGTCATCGGCACGAGTTCGATGTCGACATCCTTGTGCAGCGCGCGCAGGCGCGTCGCGACGTGCTCGGCCTGCCAGAGCGCGAGCGCGCTTTGCCGTGTTGCGATGCGCAGGCGTTTCATATCGAACGCACCATCTTGCGCACCGTCGGCAGGTTGCGGCGGCTCACTTCAAGAGGCGTTCCGACACCTTCGAGCCTGGCCAGCACACGCCCATCCGGCAGGCGCGTCAGGCCGCCGAGCTTGCCGAGGGCGACGAGGCAGTTGCGATGGATGCGCACGAAGCGCTCGCCAAATTCGGTTTCGAGCGCCTTCAGGGGCTCCTCGATCAGCACTTCCCCACCGGTGTAGTGAACGATCACGTATTTGTCCTCAGCTAGCAGGTAATCGATGTCGCTGATCGGCACCAGCACGAGACTGCCGCGAACGCGTGCGCAAAGATGGCTGCGCTCGCGCGCCGCGGCATGACCGACAGGGTGCAGCATGTCACGGTTGAAGCGTCCGGCGCGCTCGATCGCCGCGCGCAGGCGTTCGCTGCGGATCGGCTTGAGCAGGTAGTCCACGGCATTCGCATCGAAGGCGGCAAGCGCATGATCGTCATAGGCCGTGCAGAACACGATGGCCGGCGCACGTTCGAACGCGCCAAGATGGCGTGCCGCCTCCAGGCCATCCATGCGTGGCATGCGGATATCGAGGAAAACCAGATCCGGCTGCAGACGCTCGACCGCTTCGATCGCCTGCAATCCATCCGCCGCCTCGCCGACCACCTCGATCGTGCCGATCTCGCGGAGCAAGGCGCCGAGACGCTCGCGGGCCAGAGGCTCATCATCAACCACCAGCGCTTTCATCGATCACGCCCCATCCGGCAAACGTACGATCACCGTGAATTCCCCGCGCGCAGGAAGCACTTCCAGCGTGCCGCGCGAGCCGAAATGGTACTCGATTCGCGCCCGTACATTGGCCAGCGCATGCGAATTGCGCGGTTGTGCCGCATCGTCGGGCAGCGGATTGCGCACGATGATCTCGACCATGCCGTCTGCATGCGTCCCTTTGAAATACAGCGTGCCGCCTTCCGGCATGCGCTGGATGCCGTGGTAGACGGCGTTCTCGATGAGGGGCTGCAGCAGCAGCGGCGGCAGGCGCAGATCGCGCGGCAACGCGCCGGTTTGCACGTCGAGCACCAGCCGATCGCCAAGGCGCAGGCCCTCGATGCGCAGATAGTGTCCGATCAGGTCGAGCTCCTCGCCGAGCGTTCCAGGCGTGTCGCCGGCGCCGAGCGCAGCGCGAAAAAGATCGGAGAGATCCTCGACCGTACGCTCCGCCTCGACCGGTCGCGTGCGGATCAGGCTCGCGATCGTGTTCATGCTGTTGAACAGGAAGTGCGGGCGGATGCGCGCCTGCAGGGCATCGAAACGCGCCTTTTCGGCGGCCTGCACGCGTTCCTGCCAGAGTTCGCGGATATAGAGATAACGCAGCAGTGCCGCCGCGATCAGCGCGCAGA
>JBEBXZ010000097.1:0-6616 GCA_040391335.1 Dokdonella fugitiva
GGGCATGCTGGCCAGATTGACCTACGGCGCGAATGCCGCGGATGCAGAAAAGCACCTCAAGCAGGCGCTCAAGCTCACGCCTGATTCGCCGATCGCCTGGATCGAGTACGGCAACGGCCTGCAACTCCTGCATGGCGACAAGCGCGACGACGACGTCGCCGAGGCCTGGGACAAGGCCGCCAAACTCAAGCCGCGCGATGCCATGGAAGCGCTGGATGCGAACTGGGCGCGCGAACAACTGGAATGATCGAATGGATTTGAGCATCGTTTTGCCTGCACGGGCGCGAAACGTCCAACCCCGTGCGCAGCGGATTCGCGTTTCATTGCGAAATGACGATGACGACCTCCACGGATTGCCTTAACCTCGCAGCCATGGGGGAAGAACGAACGGACGAAGAACTGATGCTCGCGTATGCCGAAGGCGATCTGCTGGCCTTCGAAATGCTCTATCGGCGCCACCGCGGCACCCTGTACCGCTTCTTGTTGCGCAGCCTGCGCCAGCGCGCCGATGCCGACGAACTGTTCCAGGAAACCTGGAGCCGCGCGATCGCCGCCCGCGCCCGCTATCGCCCCGATGCCAAGTTCACGACATGGCTGCTGCAGATCGCCCACAACCTCGTGATCGATCGCTTCCGCCGCGCGCGCCCGCACGCTTCCGCGGAAGAGACGGAAGTGGTCTTCAGTCGCCTCGATGCGCCCGAGGATGAGCGCCCGGAGCGCGTGCTGAGCGAGTTCGAACAACGCCGGCGGCTGCAGCTCGCTCTTGAGGAACTACCTGAAGAACAGCGCGTAACCTTTTTATTGCGAATGGAAAATGGTCTCGGACTTGAAGAGATCTCCGAAGTCACCGGCGCCGGTCGCGAGACCGTCAAGTCACGTCTCAGGTACGCACTGGCGCGTGTTCGCGCGAGGTTTGAATCATGAGTACGCGGCACGACCCCGATCTCGATCTCGAACGCCTGCTCGACGACGACCGTGGCGATTTCGGCGCGATCTACAAGCGTCTTGCGCGCAACGAACCGCCACGGCGCCTCGATCGCACCGTGCTTGCCGAAGCGGCCCGGGCCGTTCATAGCGGTCGCCCGCCGCGTTCGCAGCGCTGGTTGCTCGGACTGGGTTCCGCCGCGGGCATCGTCATGGCAGCCGGCATTGCCTGGCAGGTGGGTCGCCAGATCGACAGCCGGGATGCCGCCATGTCGCCCGCGACGCAGGCACCCCGCGCTTCGCAAGTGATCACGGTGCTGCCGATCAGTGAGCTGCCCGCTCCCTCGCCGGCCGCAGCGGCGGAGACGACAGCGGAAGCGGCCCCCGAGGAAAAGCCGAAACCCGTACCGGAAGTCATGGCGCGTCCACGAAAAGCTGTCCCGGTTCCCGCGCCCGTGGCCGCTCCCGCACCGCCAGCACCACCGCCTCCTGCCCAGGAAGCACCGCTGATCGAGCGCGAGACCGCCGACGCCGTGCAGGAATCCGCAACGTCTGCGGCACGGAGCGATGCGCAGGATCAGGCACGCAACACTGCTGGATCGGTAGCCGAGCCCGCAACGGCGGACACACTGCAAAAGCGCAGTTCGCAAGCCGCGCGTGAGGAAGCCATGCCCACTCGCGCACCGGCGCCGAGCACATCGGTGCAGTTGCGCCGCAACATGCGGCTGGCACCACAGGACTGGCTCGCGGAGATCTCGCGCCTGAAGAAGGAAGGACATCGCCAGCAGGCGATCGAGAACCTGTTGTTGTTCCGCCGCATGCATCCGGACTGGGTGCTCTCGGACGATCTGCGCAAGCTCGCCGAGTGAGCATGTCGCACGCACTCACGCGACGCGAGTCCCTGCTGCAGGAGATCAGGAAAAGCCGGTTCCTCGCACAGGCCGCGCCCCTCGACGATCCTGCGCAGGCACTCGCCTTCGTCGGCGAGGTGGGCGACCCGCTGGCCACGCACAATTGCTGGGCGTACCGCGTCGGCCAGAATTACCGCTTTTCGGATGATGGCGAACCGGGAGGCACGGCCGGACGGCCGATCCTGCAGGCGATCGAAGGCCAGGGTTTCGATCGCGTCATCGTCGTCGTCACGCGCTGGTATGGTGGCATCAAGCTCGGTGCAGGCGGTCTCGCCCGCGCGTATGGGGGTTGTGCTGCCGAATGCCTGCGTCTCGCCGAACGCATGCCGATCATCGACATGGCTGAAATCCATGTGGCTTGCGATTTCCCGGTCCTGCCCACCCTGCACGCAAGACTGCGCGACTACGCCGCGGAAAAGATCGACGAACAATTCGGCGCCAGCGGCATACGCCTGCACTTGCGCTTGCCACGCGACCGACTCGACGCATTCACCACGCACTTCCGCGATCTGACACGGGGGCGTGGCGTGATCGAGACGAAATAGACGGTCGGGCCGGGTCGAACGTAGTGCCGGACCTTGCAATAGTTTCTCAATCCCGCATCACATAGTCGGTCTGTTGATCGCGTCTGGCTGGCGGCTGCGTCCATTGGCTTTGTTTGCGGCTGGATTCCTGATCGTGGGCGCCGCCCTGTCGCATCTTTTCCTGCGCTGCTCCGGTTCCGCGCAACACGCTCAAGTCCTGAATTTCTTCAAGGGCATGTCACTGGACGGTGGATTGCCGTTACTCGTCGCGATGACGCGACGCACGCGCTAGGATTGCAGGCCGCCACAGAACGCAGGAGAAAGGCATGGCAGTAGAAGGTGGCGGAACAGAACTCGTAAAAGTGGTGGCATTGCTCGGTGCCGCCGTGGTCATGGTGCCGATCTTCCGTCGCATCGGCCTGGGTTCCGTCCTTGGCTATCTGAGTGCCGGTTTGATCATCGGACCGTTTGGATTCGGCTGGTTCTCGGACACACAGGCCATCCTGCATGTCGCCGAACTTGGCGTCGTCATGTTCCTGTTCGTGATCGGCCTTGAAATGCGCCCGTCGCATCTATGGAGTTTGCGGCGGCAGATTTTCGGCCTCGGATCCCTGCAGATCGCTCTTTGCGCAGCGGTGCTGACGTTCATCGGCGTTGCGTTCGGGTTCTCCTGGCCCGTTGCCTTCGTCTGCGGCATGGGTTTCGTGCTCACTTCCACGGCGATCGTCATGCAGTTGCTGGCGGAGCGCGGCGACATCGCCTTGCCTCGCGGCCAACGCATGGTGTCGATCCTGCTGTTCGAAGACCTGCTCATCGTGCCGCTGCTGGCACTGGTTGCATTCATGTCCCCGGCAGTCGTGGAGAGCGGACAGTCGCGATGGCTCAGCGTCGGCATCGGCATGGCCTCACTCGCCGGATTGGTCGCTGCCGGCATCTGGCTGCTCAATCCGCTGTTTCGGATCCTGGCTGCCGCGAAAGCGCGCGAAGTCATGACGGCCGCCGCGCTGCTGGTGGTGCTGGGTGCCGCCTTGCTCATGCAGATTGGCGGCTTGTCGATGGCGATGGGTGCGTTTCTCGCCGGTGTATTGCTGTCGGAATCGACGTTCCGGCACCAGCTTGAAGCTGACGTCGAGCCGTTTCGCGGCATCCTGCTGGGCCTGTTTTTCCTTGCCGTCGGCATGTCGCTCGATCTCGCCGTGGTTGCCCGCAACTGGCCGCTGATCATCGGCGGCGTCTTCGCGATGATGGCGGGCAAGGCCATCTGTATTTACGTGGTCGCCCGCGTCACGCGGTCAACGCACGCCGATGCGCTCGATCGCGCCGTGCTGATGGCGCAAGGTGGCGAATTCGCCTTCGTGCTTTTCTCGGCAGCGGCGAACGCAAAGGTCATCGACGCTACCGTGAACGCGAACATGACCGCGATCGTCGTGCTCTCCATGGCACTCACGCCGCTGGTCGTTCTGCTGACGAACCGACTGGTCCCGAAATCCGAGCCGTCGATGGACGGCATCGAGCTTGCACGCGACCTGAAGGGAACCATCCTCGTCATCGGTTTCGGGCGATTCGGCCAGGTCATGAGCCAGTGCCTGCTCGCACGTGGTTGCGACGTGACGATCATCGACACCGATGTCGACATGATCCGCAGCGCCGGCACATTCGGCTTCAAGATCTACTATGGCGACGGCTCACGGACCGATGTGCTGCATGCGGCGGGCGCGCATCATGCGCGCGTCATCGCGATCTGCATCGACAAGCCCGAAACAGCCACGCTGATTGCCGAACTGGCGCGACACGAATTTCCACATGCGAAGATTCTCGCGCGTTCCTATGATCGCGAGCATTCCGCAAAGCTGGTGAATGCCGGTGTCGATTTCCAGATCCGCGAGACGTTCGAATCGGCACTGAAATTCGGCGAAGCGACCCTTCGCGAACTGGGCGTCGACGAAGAGGAAGCCGCCGAAACCGCCGCAGAAGTACGCCGCCGCGACAGCGAACGATTCGAACTCGAACTCGCCGCCGGAAACGTACGTGCCGGTTTGAACCTGTTGATCGGCAACATCCCGGTACCCACTCCCTTCACTACGCCATCACGCGAGAGCCAGGCGCTGAGCCAGGAAACCGCCGCGCTGACCCGGAAAGAACCTTCATCACCATGACCGATACCTCAACCGCGATCGAAATCCGCGATGTTCTCGACTTCTGGAAGTCTGCCGGACACGTGAAATGGTTCACCAAGGATGCCGCGTTCGACACCGAGTTCCGTTCCCGCTTCCTTGACACGCATTTCGCATTGGCGCGACGCGAGCGTGACGACTGGATCGACACCGCCGATGGTTTCCTGGCCGCGATGATTCTTCTCGACCAGTTTCCGCGAAATGCATTCCGCGGCAGCGCGCACATGTTCGCGACCGATGCCCTGGCGCTCAGCTTCGCCAATCGAGGGATCGATGCGGATCTGGACCAGGCGATCGATCCTGGCTTGCGCATGTTCTGCTACCTGCCCTTCGAGCATTCCGAGAACATGGCCGACCAGAACCGCTCGGTGGCGCTATGCAGGGACCTCGATGCACAGACTCTGGATTATGCGGAGCAGCATCGCGTGATCATCCATCGCTTTGGCCGCTTCCCGCATCGCAACGCGGTGCTTGGTCGCATTACGACACTCGAAGAGCAGGCCTTCCTCGACAGCGGCGGATTTGCTGGCTGAGCATCGGGTTCTTCGCTTACCGCAGCTTGCCCTCGCCTACCGCGAGCACCAGCAGCAGGCGACGTCGTGTTTCCCGATCGATATTGTCGGGCGCGAGAACAACGCGTCGTTGACGCCGCCCATCGCCACTGAAGGCGAGGACGAGCAGGAAGCCACGCTGCATGTGCCCGGCCAGCGTCACGACCGATTCGCGGCCCTCACGATCGAGCAGTCGCCAGCCGCCCTCGCCACGCGCGATACGGACTATGTCGCGAGCGAGATGACGCTGCAGGCCGAGCACGCTGGATATCAAGGCGATCAGCGCGATGATGATTTTTTGCCAAAGCGGCAGGCCGCTGAGCAACACGCCCGATCCCGCAAGCTGGGCGATCGCGCCGGCGGCCAGCGCGACCAGGCGCGAGGGGCGATAGTCAAACGCGATGCCGGGCGCGGATTTCATCGATCACGCCGGCTTGATGGATGTCGGTCGGTGCGCCATTGCCGAGCACCCAGTCCCACAGGTCAGGATCCTGCTGTTCGAGCAATGCGGAGAACGCGCCACGCAAATCCTCCGATGCCAGTGCATACCGCTCATCCAGCCACCAGCCGAACAACTGGTCGAGCTCTCGCGTGCCGCGACGGCAACGCCAGCGCAAACGCTTGAGTTCAGCATTCATTTCGCCCGGTCGCCAATGAGGGCGAATCGAATGATTCTTCTTGTACCGCCGCACATCGTCTACGGGAATCTCAAGGAGCCGTCGCTGAAGAAGAGTCCGGCATCTTGAAAAAATTCTCTCCGGCACCGATCGGGTTGAACGCATCGAAACGCCACTGCGTTGAGCCAACCGCAGGATCGCGAACCTCGATCAAAGGTACGTCACGTACCCGCTCATCGGACCAATCGAAGTAAGCGCCTGCGGCGACGGGCATGCCAAACAGGTTCTTTCCCCAGAAGGAGCGTGCGTGAAACTGTCCGAGATAGATCGTTTCGCCGCTTTTTACTTCAAAAGGAATACTAAAATCTCGCTTGGGCGTAAGTGTCACAGCAATACTGTAGAACACAAAACTGTATATCTCGTACTTCCCCGGCAGCAGCGGGAGCACGAATGTCCAGCCGACAATCCCATTGTCGTCGATGTCATCTTCGGCGTTCTTGACGGCTTCAGGGCGATCCATTGAGACGGTAGCACCTTCGCCACTTGAGCCGGCTCGACGGATCTTAAGTCCGAAATAGCCAAAAAAAGGCTCATCGCGCCCAAACCTTCGCGGCCAAATAGGGTTAACGACAAACGAACCAGCGACACGACCTGCAGAAGAAAGATCTTTAACTTCCATATCTTTGGGCACTATCGACCGTACCGTGGTCATGCAACCGCAGAGCAAGAGCAATGAGGAAAGCAGCAGCATCACCTGAAGTTTGAATTGCATCGCCCCTCTCCCTGAAGTCCACACGCAACTCGCTTCAAAATCGCGCCACGATCGGCGATCGCTATCAGACGCGGCGCTCGATCATCAGCTTCTTGATTTCCGCGATCGCCTTGGCCGGGGTGAGGCCCTTCGGGCCGGTGCGC
>JBEBXZ010000098.1:0-6608 GCA_040391335.1 Dokdonella fugitiva
TTCTCCTCTGATCAAGGAGATCAACTCACCGGATGCCCAGGGTCATTTCCTGCGGGCCGGCTGACTCGCATCACCGACGCCAGCGGCAGCACGACCTATTGCTACGACCGTCGTGGCAACGTTACGCGCAAGACGCAGGTCACCGCCGCGCAGACGCAGGTCGTTTCCTATACCTGGACCAAGGCGGATCGTCTGGCATCGATCACCTACCCGAGTGGCGGCATCGCCACCTACGGGCGCAATGCGATCGGCCAGATCACCTCGATCGTCTGGAAGGGAGGCATCCTCGAGTTGCCGGTCACCCTCGTCAGCAATGCGAGCTACTACCCGTTTGGTCCGCTCAATGTGCTGACCTGGGGTAACGGGCGCAGCCTGAGCAAGACCTATGACGCGGACTACGCCATCGACTCGGTGGCGAGTTCCGATCCCAATGGATTGGTCCTCGATTTCACCGCCGACGTCATGGGCAACATCACCGAAGCCCGCAACACGCTCGCAGCAATAACTCCAACGCGAAAGTATCAGTACGATCGCCTGTCTCGTTTAACTCAGGTGAGCGATGGGGCAAATGTCATGCAGGAAGCGTTCGCCTACACGCGCACCGGTGATCGCACCCACAAAACCCTGATCGGTCAATCACCACAGGTCTACAGCTATCTGGCCGGAACCCATCGGCTCAGCGCGATTGACGGAGCCAGCCGCGACCATGATGAGAATGGCAACCTCGTATTCGACGATGCGACCGATCACGGGTTCGTGTACGACGATCGCAACCGGCTTGCTGCGGCCAATTCCTCGCCTACCAGTGCGGAATATGGCTATAACGGTCGCGGCGAGCGTGGGCCCAAGCTCGCCAGTGCCCAAAACTTCGACCTCCGGGAGACGCGTACGCTGTATGGCGAAAGCGGGCGACCGCTCAGCGAACACGGCAAGTCCGTATGTCCGCCACTCCTGCGGGCGCCCTGCAACATAATCCCCAACTCAGTAGTCACCGAGTGGATCTACCTGGACGATCTACCCATCGCCCAGGTCGCGAACCAGCAGATCAGCTATCTCGAAACCGACCATCTCGGCACGCCACGACTGGCCGCGAATCCCGTAACCAATGCAATGCAGTGGCAATGGAGCTTCTTCGGGAGCGCCTTTGGTGATCATGAACCGAAGCAGGCCTCCAGCGGCGCCATCGACGTCCGCTTGCGCTATCCCGGGCAGCAGTACGACACGGAGACAGGGCTGCATTACAACTATTTCAGGGATTATGAGCCGGGGACGGGGCGGTACGTGCAGAGCGATCCGATTGGGTTGGTGGGCGGAGGTAACACGTACTCGTATGTCTCTTCGCGGCCGATAAAGCATTCAGACCCAACGGGCCTTATCGCAGGATGTCCGGGCAATAATGTTCCGGCTTGGCTGGATGCAGGAAATGGTTCGGGCAAAATGGAGTGTGTTCCAAACCCTGGCGTGCCACCTACCCCGCCTAGTTGTGCGAGTGGTTACGTAGCGGAACGAATTTCAGGAGTCGCGTACTCCAACGTATGGCCTAGATGGCAGTGCGTGCCAGTGCAGCCAACTCCATATTTAATCTGTATGGAGAAATGCATAGGGAAGCTCAATCCCTGGTGGAGCACTCCAGCAACATCAGGGATTGGCGTAGCGAGTGCTGTTATCCAATCAGGAGCGACGGGCACTGCGGCGGCATGGGCAGCCGGCGGCGCTGCCGCGTGGGGGGGCGGGTCAAGTGTTGGGTGCGCAGCTTCATGCGCTGTTGATTCTTGCGGCTATGATTAAGATAATTTGATAAGCTAATCGATATTTATGATTAAACCATCATTCGTTGACTATTTTATTATTGGATTAACGGCATTTACGAGCGGCGCTGTTATGTTCTACTTTCAGGCTACTGTATCTGGAATTGTACTTCTCGCCATTTCATTTGTATCGCTAACATATGCTGCAATCATAAAAGGTAGGTAAAGGTGTTGCTAAATAAGTGGGCGCTTTTTGCGCCGCGGTGAATTCAATTCTGAAGTGCAACACCCCATGCCGAGAAATGGCGCAGGTGCGTTCGCCTGCGCGATTTCAACGACCAGTGGAGTTGCAGATGAGCTATTCGCGTTTAAGCCAAGACGAACGCTATCAGATCCAAAGGTTGCATAGCGCACCGTGGCCCTACGCCGGACTGCGCGAGGCCTGGAGCCGTCTGCGAGCACGATCAGCAGGGATCTGACACCTAGTCGAAGTTGCAGAAGCAGTGAGCGATGACGCCGTAGCGGTTGCCGCCGAGTTGCCGCAGCAGCCCGAGCGTCTGCTCGATCTCGGCCTTCGGCACGATATGCGTCGGCAATGCGGCGATGCCGCTCCAGCGTCCGACGCTGGCCGCTGCCTCGGTGTTGCTGAGGTTCAGCGCGAAGCGTTCCCACGCGCTCAATTCACGTTCGACGTAACGCGTGCGGAAGTTGTTGCCGATTTCGGCGCGCGCCGCGGCGGCGGCGATTGCTTCCTGCAGGCCGCCGAGTTTGTCGACCAGACCGCGTTCCTTCGCCTGCGAGCCGCTCCAGACGCGGCCGCGCGCGATCGCGTCGATCTGTTCCGGGGTCTTGCCGCGCGCTGCGGCGACCTTGCCGATGAAGTCGCGATAACCTTTCTGGATCACGCTGGTGATGATCGTTTCGAGTTGCGGGTTGAATGGACGACGGATGTCGAACGCACCGGCGATCGGCGTGGTCGCGATGCCATCGACATGTACGCCGACCTTGGCCAGCGTCTCCGGAATCGTCACGAACAGGCCGAAGATGCCGATCGAACCGGTGATCGTGTTCGGCTGCGCCCAGATCTCGTCGGCGTTCATCGAGATCCAGTAGCCGCCGCTGGCGGCGACGTCGCCCATCGAGACGACGACGGGCTTGCCGGCGGCCTTGATCGCATCGATCTCGCGGCGGATGACTTCCGAAGCATAGACATCGCCGCCGGGCGAATCGACACGCAGCACGACGGCCTTGATGTCGTCGTCCTCGCGCGCATCGCGCAAAAGGCGTGCCGTCGTCTTCGCACCGACCGAGCCTTGTGCCTGTTCGCCCTGCACGATGCTGCCCTGGGCGACGACGACGCCGACCTGCGGGCGCGAGTCGGGGAGCGCATCGGCGATCTGCATGCCGAGATAATCGGACCAGTTGACCTGGCGGAATGTCTCGCCGCTGGCATCCGGCTCGCCGCGCGTCTTCAGCAGTTCGCGGACTTCGCTGCGCGTCGCGAGCTGGTCGACGAACTTGCGATCAAGCGCGAACTTGCCGAGATCACCGTTGTACTGCGGAATGATCGTGTCGAGGTTTGCGATGTCGTCGTTGATCGCGTTCACGTCGAGCTTGCGCATCGCGGCGATCTCGTCGACCAGTTCGTTCCAGATACCGCCCATCCAGAACATCTCGGCTTCTTTCGATTCGGGCGATGCGTGATTGAGGATGAGTGGTTCGGCGGCGGACTTGTATTCGCCGACCTTGATCAGGTGCACGTCGATGCCGAGCTTGTCGAGCGCGTCCCGGTAGTAGGTGCGATAGCTGGCCAGGCCTTCGAGCAGCACCGAACCTTCCGGATCGAGCAGGATTTCGTCGGCATGCGCGGCGAGATAGTACTGGCCCTGGCCCATGCCTTCGGAAACGACCACGATCTCCTTGCCGGTGGAGCGGAAGCGATCGAGCGCCTGGCCGAGTTCGCGCAGCGTGGAAAGGCCGGCCGAAAGCTCATCGGGCACCAGCACGATGCGTTCGATCTTCGGATCCCGGGCGGCGGTTTCGATCGCGCGCAGCAGGTCACGCAACTGCACTTCCTTGTTGCCGCCACCGCCACTCATGTTCGACAGCGCGCGCTCGGTCGGATCGGTGCTGTATTGCTCGACGACGGCGCCCTTCGGATCGAGCACCAGCGCGGTGCGTTCCTCGATCACCGGTTTCGCCTTGAACAGTCCGGCGAACAACAGCAACAGCAAGGCGACGAAGATCACGTTGAACACGAGGCGTCGCGTGAAATTCAGTGCATTCCATGTTCCGCACAGCAGGCGGCGGAACAGACCCGGTTTGGTATCCGACATCGGACAAGGCTCCATGAGGCGCGTGCGCGCCGTGACGATCATTGCAGGGTAGCTCAATCTCCGCGGGGCAGCGCATGCGCGGCTGTAGCGGAATGTGACGCCGGCGCCGCGGGCAGGCGCGAGGCGATGCGCCAGAAACGCAGGGTCAGCAGCACGGCAGCGACGCTGAGTCCGGCAATCAGCCCCATCCACATGCCGCGCGCGCCAAGTCCGTGCGGGAATGCCAGCCACCAGCCCACCGGCATGCCGATCACCCAGTACGCGAACATCGTGATCAGCATCGGCACGCGCGTGTCCTTCAATCCGCGCAGGGCGCCATTCGAGGCGGCCTGGATGCCATCGGAAAGCTGGAACACGCCAGCAAGCACGAGCAGTTGCGAGGCGAGCGCGATGACCGCGCCATCCGCGGTGTACAGCGAGGCAATGAAGTGCGGGATCGTGAACATGATGCCCGCCGAAACCAGTTGCATGGCGAGCGTCATGAGCATGCCGATCGCCGCCGCATGCCGAACGGCATCGCCATCGCCGCGACCCATCGCGTGACCGACACGTACCGTGGTCGCCATCGCGATGCCGAGCGGAATCATGAAGGCGACCGAAGCGACGTTCAGCGCGATCTGGTGGCTGGCGATGATCTCCGCGCCGAGCTTGCCGATGACCAGCGCAACGGCAACGAACAGGCTGGCTTCCATCAACATGGTCACGCCCATCGGTATGCCGATATGCAGCAGTTCGCCGAGCGTGCGCAGGTCGGGGCGATCGAAACGGGCGAGCAACTGCGGACTGCGGTAGCGCTCGCGGCGCACGACGTACACGGCGAATGCGATGCACTGCAGCCAGAGCACGATCGCCGTGGCGATGCCGCTGCCGAATGCGCCGAGGCGCGGGATGCCGAATGCGCCGTACATCAGCACATAGCCGATCGGACCGAGCAGGCTGAGGCCGAGCAGGCTGAAATACATGGTCGGGTGGGTCAGGCCGAGCCCTTCGCTGAGTCCGCGCAGGACGAAGAACACGGTCAGCGCCGGCGCGCCGAACGCGATGGCGCGCAGGAAGCTCGTCGCATCTTCAACCAGCGTTGCATCGACGCCGATCAGGCCAAACAGCAACGGTCCGGCATAGGCAGCAGCGAGGCCGAGCGCGAGGCCGAGCGGCACGGCAAGCCAAAGCGCCTGGCGGAACAGGGCGCCGATCCGATCCTCATGGCCGGCGCCGTGCAACTGTGCGATCGATGGCTGCAAGGCCATCATGGTGCCGATGACGGCAACGATCGCGAGCATCCAGACATTGGTGCCGATGGCCACCGCGCCAAGCGTATGACCATCGAGATGCCCGGCCAGCAGCGTGTCGATGACGTTCATGCCGATCGCCGACAATTGCCCGAGCACGAGCGGCAAGGCCATGCGCAAGGTGGCGGACAGCTCACGCGTGAGCCGCGACGGATCGATGGATAGAATCGTGCTCATCGGTGAAAATCCTGCGGCTGCGGATTATATCTGCATGCCGACGGCTTTCCGTCCGCGCGTTCGCGGTCGGTGTAATCGAACATCACTTGGCGACTGCGTGCCGCAGCGTTGGATTCTCGTGTTTCATCGTCCATTGCTGGCGCGAACAGACGCGTATCACCGGGGGATTGCCAATGCGCGTCATGTTGACCGGAGCCACGGGATTCCTCGGCGGGCATCTGCTCACCCAGCTTCGTGCCACCGGCGCCAAGGTCACCGCGCTGGTGCGCTCGGCCGAGGCGGCGCGCAAACTGCGCGGCGACGGGATCGATGTCGTCATGGGCGGCATCGACGACGAGGATGCGCTACGGCAGGCGTTCATCGCACCGACCGATTGCGTGTTCCATGTCGCCGCCGATACGAGCACCTGGCGCGGTCACGCCGCGCGCCAGTCGCGGACCAATATCGACGGTACGCGCAAGCTGCTGGATGCCGCCTGCGCGGCAGGTGTGCGGCGCATCGTGCACACCTCGTCGGTGTCCGCGTTCGGCCAGCAGCAGGCCGTGCTCACCGAGGCATCGCCGCGTCTCGGTGCGCAATCCTGGATCAACTACGAGCGCAGCAAGGCGATCGCCGAGGCGATGGTCCTCGAAGCGGATGCACGGGGCGCGATCGAGGCCGTGGTGCTCAATCCCGCGCATATCCTCGGCCCCGGTGACACGCACAACTGGGCGCGTTTGTTCCTGCTCGTCGATCAGGGCAAATTGCCCGGCGTGCCCCCCGGTTCCGGCGCCTTCGCCGATGTGCGCGAGGTGGCCCGGGCGCAGGTCGCGGCCTGGCAGCATGCCCGGCGTGGCGAACAGTTCCTGCTGGGCGGCGCGCAGGCGAGTTTCCTGGAACTGGTCCGGCAGATCGCCGCCCTGCTCGAACGCAAGGCACCCACGCGGGTGCTGCCGGCGTGGGTGCTTGGCAGTATTGCCCGGCTGTCCGACGCGGCCAGCCTGCTGACGAGTCGCGAGCCGCGCCTGACGCCGCAGTCGGTCGCCTTCACCTGTCATCATCTGCGCGTCGATTCGAGC
>JBEBXZ010000099.1:0-6507 GCA_040391335.1 Dokdonella fugitiva
ACAGCGTGTCGAGGATCTTCGCCAGCCATTCGCGCTGCTCCGGATCCAGATGCGCGAGCATGCGCTCTTCGTGTTCGAGCGCCAGCGGCGCGACCTGGTCGTAGATCTTCCAGCCTTCCTCGGACAGCCGCAGCACGGACAGCCGCTTGTCGTGCGTCGCGGTCCCGCGTTCGATGAGTTTCTTGGCGAGCAGGCGCGCCAGGGCGCGGCTGACCGCGACCTTGTCCATCGCCGTCCGCTCGGCGACTTCGCGCGCGGAGATGTCGGCGTTGTAGCCGAGCACGGCCATCGCGCGCCATTCGGTGACCGAGAGTCCGAAGCGTTTGTCGTAGACGCGCGCGATCGCCTGGCTCAGTGTGTTCGACAGTACGGACAGTCGATAGGGCAGGAACGAGTCGAGTTCGAGCAGCGCGTGACCAGCCATATGGTGCATTGCCTCTTGCAATTGGTTTCAGATGTAACTACAAAGTCGTTCTTCGCGCATGCCGCGCCTCTGCCAGGAATTCATCATGAGCGCCCAGCCCACACCGACCCATGCAGGGATGCAGGTTACGACGTTCGACAACCCGATGGGCATCGACGGTTTCGAGTTTGTCGAGTTTGCTTCGCCGGAGCCGGCGAAACTCCACGAGCTTTTCGGCAAGCTCGGCTTCAGCGCCGTGGCGCGCCACAAGTCGCGCGCGATCACGGTCTATCGCCAGGGCGAGTGCACCTTCCTGGTCAATGAGGATCCGGATTCCTTCGCCGCGGATTTCGCCGCGAAGCATGGTCCGAGCGCTTGCGGTTTCGCCGTGCGCTTCACGAAGCCGGTGGCCGAAGTGGAAGCGGCGGCCCTGGCGAATGGCGGCGAGAGGATCGACATCAAGCCGGCATCGCGTGCGATCGACGTGCCGGTGATCAAGGGCATCGGCGACTGCATGCTGTATCTGGTGCCGCGCGAGGGCGACGCCTACGCGGACGATTTCGTCAGCATCGAGGGCGCCGACCAGAAGCCGGCCGGCTTCGGCCTCACCTTCATCGACCATCTGACGCACAACCTGTATTTCGGCAACATGCAGCAGTGGTCGGATTACTACGAGAAGCTGTTCAACTTCCGCGAGATCCGCTACTTCGACATCAAGGGCGCGAAGACCGGCCTGATCTCCAAGGCGATGACGGCGCCGGACGGCATGGTGCGCATTCCGCTCAACGAATCCTCCGACGAGAAGTCGCAGATCAACGAATATCTCAACGAGTACAAGGGCGAGGGCATCCAGCACATCGCCTGTTTCACCGACGACATCTACTCGACGGTCGAAGCCATGCGCGCCCAGGGTGTCGAATTCCTCGATACGCCCGATGCGTACTACGACGTGATCGACGTGCGCATCCCGAACCACGGCGAGGACGTCGCGCGCATGAGCGCGAACAAGATCCTGATCGACGCCGACAAGGAAACCAAGAAGAAGCTGCTGTTGCAGATCTTCACGCAGAACTGCATCGGGCCGATCTTCTTCGAGATCATCCAGCGCAAGGGCAATCCGGGTTTCGGCGAAGGCAACTTCCAGGCGTTGTTCGAGAGCATCGAGCGCGACCAGATGCGCCGCGGCGTACTCTGATCCGGCACTCCTCCACGCGATTGGGGGAGTCCTGCAACCTGATAGCGAGCGCGCCATGGCCTACATGACCGGTTTCGGCAACGAATTTGCCAGTGAAGCCCTGCCCGGAGCATTGCCGGAAGGGCGCAATTCCCCACAGAAAGTCGCCTACGGCCTGTACGCCGAGCAGTTGTCGGGCACCGCTTTTACCGCGCCACGTCACGCCAATCGGCGAAGCTGGCTGTATCGCATCCGGCCATCGGCGATGCATCGGCCATTCGCGGCGCTGGCGCCGACGTGGTTCCACAACCGCTTCGATGACGTGGCGCCCTCGCCGAATCAACTGCGCTGGGACCCGCTGCCGATTCCGGCGCTGCCGACCGATTTCATCGATGGCCTGGTGACGGTCGCCGGCAATGGTTCGGCTGCGGCGCAAACCGGTGTCGCGATCCATTTGTATGCCGCGAACCGTTCGATGCAGGGTCGCTATTTCTACAATGCCGATGGCGAACTGCTGATCGTTCCGCAGCTCGGGCGGCTGCAACTGGCCACCGAACTCGGCGTGATCGCGATCGAGCCGCAGCAGGTCGCGGTGATTCCGCGTGGCCTGCGTTTCCGTGTCGACGTGCTGGATGGCGAAGCGCGTGGATATATCGCCGAGAACTTCGGCGCACCGTTGCGCCTGCCGGATCTCGGTCCGATTGGGTCCAACGGCCTGGCCAATCCGCGCGATTTCGAAGCGCCGGTGGCGGCCTACGAGGATGTCGAAGGCGATTTCGAGCTTGTCGCGAAGTTCCAGGGAAACTTGTGGGCTGCGCATATCGGGCATTCGCCGCTCGACGTGGTCGCCTGGCATGGCAACCACGTGCCGTACCGATATGACTTGCGGCGTTTCAATACGATCGGCTCGATCAGCTACGACCATCCCGATCCGTCGATTTTCCTCGTGCTGCATTCGCCGAGCGATACGCCCGGTACCAGCAATATGGATTTCGTGATCTTCCCGCCGCGCTGGCTGTGCGCCGAGAACACGTTCCGTCCGCCGTGGTTCCATCGCAACATCGCCAGCGAATTCATGGGTTTGATCGATGGCGAGTACGATGCGAAAGCCGGCGGTTTCGTGCCGGGCGGTGGCAGCCTGCACAATTGCATGACCGGCCACGGCCCGGATGCTGCAAGTTTCGACAAGGCAACGGCCGCGGACACCTCGAAGCCGGTGCATGTACAGGCGACGATGGCTTTCATGTTCGAGACGCGTGCGGTGATCTGTCCGACCCGCGAAGCACTTGAATCGCCACAGTTGCAAGGCGACTATTTCGAGTGTTGGCAGGGGCTGCAAAAGCATTTTGATCCACAGCGCCGCTGATCCCGAATTCATTTCATTGCTCCGGTCCGCCCTCCGCGGATCGGAGCTGCTACAGGAATCCAGATACCATGAAGCTTGCAAGTCTCAAGGAAGGCGGTCGCGATGGCACGCTTGTCGTCGTCAACCGTGAGTTGACGCGTGGCGTGCGCGCGAGTGCGATCGCTCCGACGCTGCAGGCTGCGCTCGAGGACTGGAGCAATATCGCTCCGCGCCTGAATGCCTTGTTCGAAGGATTGCAGGCCGGCAAGGTGGCCGAAGCATTCGATATCGAGATCGAAAAGCTCGCTTCGCCGCTGCCGCGCGCCTATGAATTCGTCGATGGCAGCGCGTACCTGCCGCACGTCGAGCGCGTGCGCCGCGCACGCGGCGCCGAGGTGCCGGCAAGTTTCTATACCGATCCGCTGATGTATCAGGCGACCAGCGCAGGCTTTCTCGCGCCGCGCGATCCGATTCTCGCCAGCAGCGAGGATTGGGGCATCGATCTCGAGGCTGAAGTCGTCGTTGTCACCGACGATGTGCCGATGGGTGCCACGCCGGAGCGCGCGGAAGCGCACATCCAGTTGATCGGCCTGGTCAACGATGTGTCGCTGCGCGGATTGCTTCCGGGCGCACTGGCGAAGGGTTTCGGATTCCTGCAATCGAAGCCGCGCTCGGCCTTGTCGCCGGTGTTCGTGACGCCTGATGAACTTGGTGCGGACTGGAAGGATTCGAAGCTGCATCTGCCGATGCGGACGTGGATCAATGGCGCGTGGTTCGGCGAAGCCGAAGCGGGCGTCGACATGCAGTTCAATTTCGCGCAACTGATTGCGCATGTCGCCAAGACGCGCCCGTTGAGTGCGGGCACGATCGTCGGATCGGGCACCATCGCCAACGAGGATACGACGAAAGGCGCATCCTGCCTGGCCGAACAGCGCACCGTGGAAACGTTGCGCGACGGCAAGCCGACGACGCCGTTCCTGCGTTTCGGTGATCGCGTTCGTATTGATGTGACCGATGCCGAAGGGCGTTCGATCTTCGGTGCGATCGAGCAGACGGTGGAAAAATTCCCCGCCGCCTAGGGCAACGTTGACGTGTGCTACTGGAGAGTCGCATGGCCGAGATACTCAAGCTATACAGCTATTGGCGCTCCAGTGCGGCATATCGCGTGCGCATCGCCCTGCATCTCAAGCAGCTTCCATTCGAGACCATCCCGGTGCATCTGGTCAAGAATGGGGGCGAGCAGCATTCCGCGGAATATCGCGCATTCAGTCCACAGGAAACTGTGCCTGTCCTGCTCGATGGCGAGCGCGTGTTTCGCCAGTCGCTGGCGATCATCGAGTATCTCGACGAGGCCTATCCGGGCGCGATGATGCTGTTGCCCTCCACGGCGCGCGAGCGCGCCCGGGTGCGGGCGCTGGCCCAGATCATCAGCAGCGACGTGCATCCGCTCAACAACCTGCGCGTCATGCAGTATCTCGAGCGCGAGACGCACATGCCGCAAGTGGAACGCGAGCGCTGGACGCGGCATTGGATGCAGGAAGGCTTTCGCGCGTTTGAAGCGCTGCTCGTGGACAATTCTTCGACTGGTCTGTACTGCGATGGCGACAGCCCGACGCTGGCGGATATCTGCCTCGTGCCGCAGGTTTACAACGCACGGCGCTTCAATGTCGACATGGGTGATTTCCCGACCATCGCACGCATCGAGCAGCAATGCCTCGGCCTGCCGGGTTTCGACGCGGCCCGGCCGGAGGTCCAGCCCGACGCGCTGCCGGCGACCGTCTGAGCACGATATCCGGATGGGTTGTCGTTGATCGCGATCAACCCGCGATATAGCGCTGCAATTGTTCGATCTGCTCGATCTGTTCACTGATGACGGCTTTCACCAGATCGCCCGTGGAGACCACGCCGATGACTTTCTTGCCATCGATGACGGGCAGGTGGCGGACGCGGCAGTCGGTACACAGGCGCATGCAATGTTCCACCGTGTCATTCGGAGTTACGGTGATGAGCTGGGCGGTCATGATTTCGGCAACCGTCGTGGTTCCCGAAGAGCGGCCCTTGAGTACGATCTTGCGTGCGTAGTCGCGTTCGGAAACGATGCCGACCAGTTCGTCATCGAGGATTACGAGCAGGGCGCCGACGTAGCGCTCGGCCATCTGCTGGACGGCTGCGAGTACGGGCGCATCGGGCGCGATCGAGAAGATCCCGGGTGCCTTGGCGGCAAGGAGATGCTTGACCTGAAGCATGATGCCTCCGCATGTCATCTGATCGCCGGCCAGCGTTGCCGGCAGGCTGACAGTCTAGCGCCGATCCCGATGGATCGCGCGCCGCGGTGCGTCATGCCTGCGGCGGGTGATATTCATCGATCAGGTAGAGCGGCCGTTGCTTGACCTCCAGATACATGCGTCCGAGGTACTCGCCGATCACGCCCAGTGCCATGAGTTGCACGCCACCGAGAAACAGCACGGTCGCCATGATGGTTGGATAGCCGCGTGCCGGATCCCCGAACAGCAGGGCCTTGGCGATGATCCAGGCGCCAAACAAGAACGAGCAGAGCGCAACGACGAAGCCGACGTAGCTGGCAGCCTTGAGCGGTGCGCCGGAGAACGAGGTGATGCCATCGATCGCGAAATTCCACAGTTTCCAGTAGTTCCATTTCGTTTCGCCGGCAAAGCGCGGATCACGGGCATAGACCACGGCTTTCTGGCGATAGCCGACCCACGCGAACAATCCCTTCATGAAGCGCTGGCGTTCGCGGACCTTTTTCAGGGCATCCAGGGCGCGGCGCGAGAGCAGGCGGAAATCGCCCGTGTCGCGCGGCAGCGGCGTCTGGCTCAGGCGGCCCATGACGCGGTAGAAAATCGATGCGGTGAATTTCTTGAAGCGTGTTTCGCCAGCGCGCGACGCACGCGTGCCGTAGACCACGTCGAAGCCCGCGCGCCATTGTTCGATGAATGCCGGGATCAACTCGGGCGGATCCTGCAGATCGGCATCGATGACCACGACCGCGTCGGCGTCGGCATGATCGAGACCGGCGGTCAGCGCCAGTTCCTTGCCGAAGTTGCGTGACAGGCGCAGCGTGGACACGCGCGGGTCGGCGTCGCGCAAGGCGCACATGATCGCGTAGGTGTCGTCGCGACTGCCATCATCGACATACATCACCGAGCAGGCGAGATCGAGCTGCTCGAACACGGCACCGAGGCGTTCGTGAAAAGCGCGCAAGCCTTCACTCTCGTTGTAGGCAGGGACGACGACGGTGAGCTTCTGCATGATGGATGCGACCGGAATGGTGGCGAAATCCTAGCCGAAAGCGACGACAGGCGAACGCTGGTTGCGGGTGCATGCAGCCAAACGGTTCAGCGATCGAGGTATTCGGCGCCACCCAACTGACGAGTCTGGCGCTGGATCCAGTCTGCGCGGCGCTGCACGTACGAAGAAGGGTGGTCTGCACGCAGCCTGCGCGGATTGGGCAGCACGGCGGCAAGCAGGGCGGCCTGCCGCGTATCGAGGCGGGCGGGCGAAGTGCGGAAAAAGCGTTCGCTTGCCGCACCCACGCCGTACACGCCGTCGCCGAATTCCGCGATG
>JBEBXZ010000100.1:0-6505 GCA_040391335.1 Dokdonella fugitiva
TGCCGACGGCTCGCGCTACACCTCGTCGGTCGAGATGGTCAAGGACATGTCGGCCGATCGCTACGGCATCGTTTTCTCCGACATGGGTTCCAACAAGCCGGGCATCCGCGCGGTGCCGCTCGGGCATGGCGCCGACGGTCCGTTCGTTCCGATTTCCTACCAGTCATTGCGCGATCGCAGCTATCCGTTGTTCATCGAGCAATGGGCGCAGATGCGCCTCGCGCCGGGCAGGAACCTGTCGCCGCTGGTCAAGGAATTCCTCACCTTCATGCTGAGCCGCGAAGGCCAGGATGGCATCCAGCGCGACGGCAAGTGGATCACGCTGCCTGCCGCGCGCGCGAAGGAAATGCTGGCGAAACTGGAACAGGCTGGCGAGGTGGTCGATCCGAAGGAACTCGGCCTGCACCTGAAGATGATCGCGCCGAAGAAATGGGATGGCGAGAGTCCCGACGAAACCGGCGAGGTGCTCGCCGGCAAGGCGTACTACAGCAAGCGCTTCGATCTGTCCGCGCTGCCGGAATACAGGGCCGGGCCAGCGCTCGAGGGCAGGATCCGCATGCCGGCCAGCGGCCAGTTGATGGCGAGCACGACCGGCAAGGCCTTGATCGACGCTTTCGCGAAACACCAGCCGAAGCTCGCCTTCGAGCTGAAGGACGGCGACCTGATCAATGGCGAGGTGGATCTCTCGATCGGCCGCCGCTGGAGCACCTATTTCGCTGGCGAATATTTCGATTACCAGCAGAAGCACAATCGTTCGCCGGTCGAACTGCAACTGGCGACCGGCTCGTTCGATGTGCCCGGATGGAATCCTGCGTTCGCGATCCTCGTCGGTCGCGACAACCCGATCAAGGGCCTCACGATGCGTCAACTCGATGGCATCTTCGGCGGCCCGCGCCGCGGCGGCTGGGTGTCGACGACGTGGCGGCGGCAGGCCGGTCGTGGCGCCGACGGGAACATCCGGCGCTGGGATCAGCTCGGGGTGACCGGCTATTGCGCCGACAAGCCGATCAGCGTGTTCATCCCGCCGTTGAAGTACCACATCATGTCGGTGTTCGAGCGCAAGACCATGGTCGGCGGCAACATGTGGAACGACGACGCGCACGAGATCCCGCTGGCCCTGAAGAAGGACGGCACGACGACGATCCCGGGTGACGATCGCGCTGCGGCAGTCGCGGGCGACCGTTGCGGCATCACGTTCGCGACGGTCGGCTCCGCCAGTGCGGGGACGCGGATCGTGCCGATCGCGAAGGATGCGAAATCGCCGTTCGTGATGCCGACGGTCGCGACCGTCCAGGATCAGAGCTATCCCCTGCATCTCGGCGTCTACGGCTACGTCGATCGCAAGCCGGATCAGCCGCTCGACGCGAACCTGCGCGAATTCCTGCGCTTCGTGCTGAGTCGCGAAGGCCAGGACATCATCCAGCGTGACGGCAAGTGGTTGCCGTTGACCAGGGCCGCGCTGGATGCGCAACGCAAGCGCCTGGACTGAGGGCTTGAACATGCAATCGAGCCTGTTCGTGCCGATCCCGCGACGCACCTGTTCGATGCGGCAGGGATGGCGGCAGCGGCTTGTCGTTCCCGCGCTGTTGCTGCTGGCCATTGCCTGCTCGAAAACGGATCCGCCGACTCCAGTACCGGCCGGCACGCCGATCGCCACGATCCGCATCAGTGGCAGTCCGGCCGATCGCATGCTGCTCGAAAGTCTCGAACAGGGGTTCCGCGCCAGGCATCCGGCCATCGCATTCGAATATTCCCTGCATGGGCCCGAATCGACCATGGCCGGCGTCTACACCGGTACCGCCGACATCGCCTGGATGGGGCGCGAACTGCGCGAGCCGATGGAGCGCATGGCGTTCGAATGGGTGATGCTCGACAAGCCGCTGGCGATCGAGGTCGCGAATGCCGGCATCGACTCGGATCGCGATTCGACCCAGCTTGGCGTCTTCGTGCATCGCTCGAATCCGCTGCAACAGCTGAGCCTGCGCCAGCTCGATGCGATCTACGGTGCCGAGCACCGGCGCGGCGCGTCCAACATCCGCCAGTGGGGCGAACTTGGCCTCGGTCAGGAATGGAGCGGGCGCCCGGTCCACGTGCATGGACCGAAGGTCGACAGCGTGCAGGCCCTGCATTTTCGACGCATCGTGTTGAACGACAGCCGCAAGTGGAATCCCGGCTACCAGCAGGCGGGTGAAGGCGCGCCGGTCATCGCCGCACTCGCCGCCGATCCCGCCGGCATCGCCTATGCGCCGCTGCGCGATGCGAATGCGGAAGTCAGGCTCGTCGCGCTGGCCGTCGATGACGGTGGGCCATTCCATCTTCCCGGCGTGGCGAGCATGCAGGACCGAACCTGGCCGCTCGCGAGGTCGATCAGCGTGGTCACCGCGCACACCAGCGCGCATCCGATGCGCGACGAAGTCCGCGAATTCCTCGCCTACGTGTTGAGTGGCGAAGGCCAAGGCGTGATCGAGCGTGAAGGCGGTTATCTGCCTTTGGGCGACGAAACCCTGCGCGCGCAACGGGAGCGCCTGCCATGAGCCTGCGTCTATTGAAATCGATGCTCGTGCTCGCAGGGCTGCTGGCGAATCCCGCCAGCGCCGAGCCCGATGATCTGCCGGCCTACGCAACGGGCGAACCACTCAGCGGGCCGATCCGCATCTGGGGACATGGTTCCTATGGCGCGCATACCGATTTTGTCGAAGGCCTGACGCGCACCTGGGAAGAAGGCTTCCGCAAGCACCATCCAGGTGTCGTGTTCGAGAACCGTCTGCACGGCACCGCGTCGGCGATCGGCGCGCTGTACACGGGGCAGGGTGATCTTGCCCTGATGGGGCGCGAAATCTGGCCGCCGGAAATCGCGGCGTTCAAGGAAGTGCGTGGCTATGCGCCGACCGGCGTCGACGTGCTCACCGGCAGTTTCGATGTGCGCAACAAGGGCTATGCGCTCGTCGTCTTCGTGCACAAGGACAATCCGCTCGCGCAACTGAGCCTGGGCCAGCTCGACGCGATCTTCGGCGTCGAGCGGCGTCGCGGCGGCATGCCCGTCAAAACCTGGGGCGACCTCGGTCTGGGTAGCCAATGGAAGGATCGGCCGGTCCGTCGCTACGGACTCGCGATTGCGCGCGGCTTCGCCGACTTCTTCGAGGAAGCGGTGTTCGACGGCGGACATTTGTGGAATCCGGAGTTGCGCGAGTTCGCCGACGATCCCGGATCCAAAGGCGGCGCCAGCGATGGCGGCCAGAAACTGCTCGACGCCCTGGCGCTCGATCGTCACGGCATTGGCTATTCGGGGTTGCTGTACAACCACCCGGACGTCAAACCGCTCGCATTGTCCGTCCGCGATGGTGAGCCGGCGGTGTTGCCGACCCGCGACAGCGTCGCCGCGCATCGCTATCCGCTGACACGTGTCATCACGATGTTCCTCGATCGCAAGCCGGGCACGGCGGCAGAGCCGAGAGTCGCCGAATTCCTTCGATACATCCTGAGCCGCGAAGGCCAGCAGGCCGTCCTGGATCACGGGCATGGCTATCTGCCGATGCCCGTGCAAGCCGCGGAAAGGGCGCTACGCAGACTCGATGAATGACGCTTCCTGGATGGGGTCGTGATGACCGTCCGGAAGATTTCTCGCGCCGCACTTCGCCGTGCGGCCGACAACCAGCAGGGTGGGGCAGCGACATGACACGGTATTCAGGCATTGGCGTTCTGGCACTTTTCGTCGCGGCTTCGGCGTTCGCGCAACCGGCGCCACACGTGCCGCGTGGCGAAGGCACCGGTGCCGGCGAATCCACCGATGGCATGGAGATGCAGAAGGCACGCGCACGCATGATGAATGCGCGCGGCCAGCGCGTGGCCTACACGAAGAAATTCGACCTCAGCGGAATCCCGGCCTACCAGCCGAAGCAGAAGTTGTCCGGCACGATCCGCTTCTGGGGCAGCAACTACATCACCGACGGCATGGTCGGCGGCTACTGGGAAGCGAAGTTCAGGGAATTCCACCCGGACGTGAAGGTCGACTGGAACATGAAGACCACGTCGGCCGCGGTGCCGTCACTCGTCTTCGGCGTCAGCGACATCGGCATGGGCCGCAAGGTGACCTTCAGCGAGTTGCAGATGTTCCAGCGCTACAAGGATCACGATCCACTCGAAATCGACATCGCGACCGGCTCGTTCGACGTGCCCGGATGGCAGCCCGGCTACGGCGTGATCGTGCACAAGGACAATCCGCTCGCGCAGATATCGATGGAGCAGCTCGATGGCGTATTCGGCGCCGAGCGCGCGGGTGGCTGGGAAGGCACGAGCTGGCGTCCGGAGCATGCGCGCGGGCCGGAAAAGAACATCCGCACCTGGGGACAGCTCGGCCTGAAGGGCGAATGGGCCGACAAGGAAATCAACGTGTATGGCCTGAATCCCCGCTATCACCAGGCGGTCGAGATCTCCGACATGATTCTTGGCTCCAGCGACAAGTGGAACGAGAAGCTGCGCATCTATGCCAACTACGTGACTGCTGACGGCAAGCTCGCGCGCGGCATGAACGAAGACCTTGCCGCTGACAGGTACGGGATCGGCATCGTCGCGGCGCCGACGACCAATCTCGGTGGCGGCGCGGCGCAGTCCACGCAGAAGGTGTTGCCATTGGGCGTGACGAATGCAGGCCCGTTCGTGCCGTATGCGCTGGAGACCCTGCAGAACCGCAGCTATCCGATGCACGACGAGATCTTCGCCTATGCGGATATCGATGCATCGAAGCCGATCGACATGAACGTGGTCGAGTTCCTGCGTTTCGTGGTCAGCCGCGAAGGCCAGGAACTCATCATGAAGGATGGCAAATACCTGCCGCTGACGGCCGAAGTGGCACGCGCCGGGCTGGCGAAGATCGACGCCGCGCTGGCCAATGCGAACAAGGGGAAGAAGTGATGCGCAACTGGTTGCTTGCCATTGCGGTGGTGCCCGGCGCGCTGCTGGCCGCGTCAGCCGAGCAGGAACGCATCAATTCGATCGACCTGCAGAACGCGCGCAGCGCCGCGCTCAAGACGAAAGGACTGAAGCCGGCCTATACGAAACAGTTCGACCTGTCGGGCCTGCCGGAATACAAGCCGGGAAAGCCCCTGAACGGAACGATCCGGCAATGGGGTTCCAACTACCTCAAGGACAGCCCTTTGCAGGGCTATTTCGAGGAAGCCTTCGCCAGGCACCAGCCGGGAATCAGGTTCGAGAACAACCTGACCAGCACGTTCGTCGGCATGGCCGGCCTGTACACGAAGCAGGCCGACCTGGCCGCGATGGGCCGGCATCCGAGCTGGGAGGAACTGCAGTCCTACCAGCGCATCTTCGGTACCGAGCCGGTCGAGATCGTCATGGCGACCGGCTCCTACGACGTATCCGGCTGGACCTTCGCGCTCGTGCCTTTCGTGCACAAGGACAATCCGATCGGCAAGCTGACGATCGAACAGCTCGACGGCATCTTCGGCGCGCAGCGGGAAGGTGGATGGGTCGGCAACAACTGGGATCCGACGGCGGCACGCGGGCCGGAGAAGAACCTGCGCACCTGGGGCCAGCTTGGCCTGACCGGCGAATGGGCCGACAAGAAGATCAACGTGCACGCCTACAACCTCAATTTCCATTTCCCGCGCGATTTCGCCGAGAAGGTTTTCGGGGGTGGCTACAAGTGGAACGAATCGCTGATCGAGTACAGCAACAAGACGCGCGTCGATGCGACCAGCGACTACGGCAAGCTCTGGGTTGCCGGTGACCAGATGATGGATGTGCTCGGCACGGATCGTTACGGCATCACCTATACCTCGATGCTCTATCGCGACAAGCCGGGCGTGAAGACCGTGCCGCTGGCGAAAACTGCCGCCGGCCCGTACGTGTTTCCCAGCTTGGAAACCGTGCAGGACCACAGCTACCCGATGACGCGTGAGGTGTTTTTCTATACGAATCGCGCGGTCGGTGGAAAGGTTGATCCGCTGGTTGCCGAGTACCTGCGCTTCGTCGTCAGTCGCGAAGGCCAGGCGCTCGTGCAGAAGGACGGCAAGTACCTGCCGATGACCGCCGGAAAGGCGCGCGCCCAGTTGCGCGAGCTCGATCGTGTCGGTTCCGCCACGTCGTCGCTGGAGTGAGGGGATCGTGCCGATGAACTTTCCATGGCGTCACCTGCTGCTTTCCGCGATCACGGTCGGCTGTTTCTCCCTGTGCGCGTCGGCATTCGCCGCCGAGGCGCCGACGACCGACGCCGACTCGCTTTCCAAGGCGCGTGCCACCGGGACGAAGACGCGTGCCGTGAAGAAGTTCTACACGCGCGAGTTCGATCTTTCCGCACTGCCTGCCTACAAGCCCGAACAGCGCGTCAGCGGCACGATCCGCCAGTGGGGCAACAACTACCTCAAGGACAGCGGCTTGATGGAGGAGCTGGAATCCGGCTTCCGCAAGCATCATCCGAAGATAGGTTTCGACGACACGCAGGCGAGTTCGGCGGTGGCAATTCCCGGGCTGGTTTCCGGTGCCGCCG
>JBEBXZ010000101.1:0-6501 GCA_040391335.1 Dokdonella fugitiva
GTTGCTGAATCGTCCGTTGCCGTGGAAGCGCAGCATACTGGCCGGTTCGTAATGCCAGTCCTGCCTCCAGTGCTTGATCACGTGCACGTCCTCGCCCATTTTCATGACCAGGATGTGCTGCAGGCTGATCAGGTTCTCCTCGTCAGCGATGACTTCGACGAGTTCGGTGGCGCCGGATCGCTGCGCAGCATGCGGTGCGTAGGCTGGCGCGAGCGCGGCGGTCTCGTCGAAGGCGAAGCGCACGCGGAATTCACCGGCCATGGCCAGGATGCTGCGGCGATCGCAGTCGTGCGCCGCCCGTGCGTCCTTCGGCGCCTCGGCACAAGGCGGCTGGTAGGTCGCGGGCGCGGTTTCGGCCAGTGGCTTCACAGCGTTCGCGGCTTTGGGCTTCGCCTGGGATCCGCCGGTGGCGCAAGCGCTCAGGAGCAGGGTGCAGGCGATGGCGATTGAAGCGACAAGGCGTGGTTTCATGATGTCAGGTGATGTGAAGGGGTGAGATCCATTCGGCGTTCTCGTTGCGCACGATGGCGCGCGCCACGTCGAGTCCGAGCAGGGAGATGCGCAGCGGGGGATGCGCGGCCAGCGTCTGCAACCACGGCAGCTGGCGAAATTCGAAGTTCAGCAGGCGCGCCTGCCAGCGATGGCCAAAGCGACCGAGGGCGCGACGCAGGAATGTGGCATGGGCCGGCGGCTCCGGCATTGCCGGATCAGCCGGAGCGAGCCCGGCGGCAGTGGTCATCTGGTCCCACGCCAGACAGTCGGTATCCGGCAACAGGAACAGCTTGGCCGAGATGTCACGCTGCTCGTCATGGAAACACAGCCACTCCCGCGGTCCCTGCGGCGTCACCATGCTGTAGGCGCGCAGCGAACTGCTGCGTGCCAGTGCGCTCGCCGCTGGATGCTCAAGCAGCATGACCCCGTCACCGCGTGTCGAACGTGCGTGGGCCGGAGCCAATACTTCGCGTCGATCGATCCACAATGCGGTGCCAAGGCGCGGCAGCCACTCCGCCAGCGAGTGCAGGACCACCGGCATCGGCGTGTTGTCACGCACGGTGCGTCCGGCCACCGCGAACGTCGCGCCGGACGGCGGTTCATGCAGCCCGCTTTCGGACAGCGCGTCGGTATCGTGAAATGCATGCCCGTAAGTCATACCAGATCCCTGCGAAGCAGCGGGCAGCGATTCCGCTACCGATACGAAGAGGACGCTGGCTGGCATTGATCACCGGGATGGCGGGCGGTGAATGGGCTGGCTGCGACGTGGGAGACATGGCGCAGGTGCAGTCGCGGGCGCGGCAATGGCAGACAGCCCTCGCACGCCGGCAAAACCGGCACTCATCGCGCCTTATTTGGTAAGAATCAACTTGTCGTTGCGGGTGAGGCGCAGGCGGTATTCCTGTCCCGCATGCTCGATCACGAGCTCACGCCCGCCGCTCAGCAGGCGATGGCTGTCGATGCGCTGCGCTTTCATCGCGCGCTGCGCGTTGACTGCATTGGCCGCGCTGGCCACGACAGGCGAGGAAACCGGGTCATGCCCGGCATGGGATACGTGGTGGGTCGGACTCAACATGCTCGGGCTCCGGTGAGTGCAAACGAGCGTTGATGATAACGATTCTCATTTACATGTCAACAGCCGAGAGATTCTGGCTTTGGTCCTATCGTCTCGCTGACAGCTTGAAGCGAAGCTGACATTAGCGCGGCGGATCGGAGCCCGCCCCACGTCAAAGATTGATTTGCGAATGATTCTCATTAATCATTCGCAGTCAAACGCGCGCGACCAGCCAGGTTCCATGCCACTCCAACGCGATCCCCGTCATCCTCTGGAGTACCTGGCATGTTCAAACCTTCCCGCATCCTGCTTTGCATGGCACTGTCGTCGGCCCTGCCGGCGATCGCCGCCGATTTCCCGCAGTCGTTCGAGGCGGACGGCCGCAGCCGCTGGTACGAGTTCTATACCGATTCGTTCGCGCAACTTGACAAGGGTTACGCGGGCGATCCCGCGATGGACGGCTTCTTCCGCATCAGCGCCGAACCCGATCCGTTCAATCCGACCGTGTTCCAGCAGACCGGCGACAGCGCGAACGTTTTCCCGTCGGAAGGCGCATTCGCCAACGTCGGCACGCTGACCTACAACGGCACTGGCAACGGCACGTTCCCGATCACGGGCGTGACCCTCAACGTCTCGCCGTATGTCGATGCGCGCACCGGCGTGCTCGGTGCGCCGTACCGCACGACGGTCAGCAATACGGTCGGCACGATCACGATCGCCAACGGCACCGCGACCGATATCCAGCTCAACGCAAACATCCTGTTCGAAATCGACGTCAACTACATCCCGAGCATGGGCTGGGTGCCGTATCGCGGCACGCTGGCGATGGCTGGCAACCGCTTCGATATCTTCGTCGACGACAACTACCCGTTCACCCACGGCGACCTGCGCTACGTGTGGGATCTGGTCGGTAGCGTGCAGGGCGTCGGCAACAGCGACGTCGTGTTCGCGAACGGCTTCGACTGAGGTATCCGCATGGGGCGGATGGAGCGCCGCGGCGCGCCATCCGCGCCTGCTCAGAAGCGCAGCTTCGCGGTCAGCATGTAGGTCCGCCCGCGTCCGGTGTCGATCGAATTGCCGCCAGCCGGCGTACTCAGCGCAGGCGTGAATTCTTCATCCAGGGCATTCGCGACGTTGGCGCTGATCTCGGTGCCGTTGTCGAACGCGTAGTTCGCGAACACATCGACGAGTTCGTAGCCGGGATCATGCGGATCGACTCCGGAAGCCACGTTGATCTCGCCGACGGAGCTCTCCGAGACCTTGTAGTAGCGCGTGCCGAGCGTGAAGCGCCGCTCGAAGAAGCGTGCGCCGAGGGTCGCGCTGAGCACGGTGTCGGGCATGTAGCTCTGCGCACCGAAGCCGTTGATCTGCGAAGGCAGCTTCGAGTCGGTATCGCTGTAGCCCAGGTTGGCGAAGACGAAGCCCGCATCGTAGCCACCTTCCAGCTCGACGCCCTTGACCTTCGACGTGCCGGCGTTGTTGCCGAAGTACACGCCGCCGGTCGGGCTGAACATCGCGGTGATGTAGTCGTCGATGCGGTTGTCGAAATAGTTGAGCTTGAGGCGATAGCTGTCGTCCCGCGTGAACAGCGCATCGCCGCGGAAGTTGGCGCCGGCTTCCCAGCCCTTCGAGGTCTCGGATTCGATCGTCGGATTCGGGAAGAACGATTGCGGTGGTCCGCCGTTCGCCGGGTGGTCGCCGCCAGCCATCGCCTCGGAGATCGTCGGCGGGCGGAAGCTCTTCGACACGCTCGCATAGGGCTGGAACCAGTCGGTGACGTTGATCACGACGGTCAGTTTCGGCAGCAGCTTGCCTTCCTCGCGATCGACCACGTACGCACCGGCCGGCATGCCGAGCGGATTCGACGCGGTGACCGAGCCGGAGCCTTCGAGCTGGTAGCGGTCGTAGCGCAGGCCGATGATCGTGTCGACGATGCCGAAGCCGAGCGTGGTCGTGCTGAACGCGCTGGCGATCGTGCTTTCTCCGCTCGGGTTGACGCCGCGCCCCGGCACGGTTGTGCTGTTGCGCACGTCGACGTCGTCGTGGAAGTACTCGATGCCATAGGTGGTCGTGACATTGGAGCCGAAGCGCGAGGTGTTGCTGATGTCGAAGCCGGTGCCGACGTCGTCGATCTTGCGGCCGGCCGCCGTGCCGCCGGTCGCGATCAGCGGCGACGTCCCGTAGGTCATCGTCACCTCGCTGCGATAGGCGTTGACGCGCAGGTCGATGAGATCGCCGCCGGGCGAATAGGCGTAGTTCGCGCTGAGCTGGGTCGAGTCGATGTTCTGCGTGTACGAGTTGGCGACGAAGTCGTTGTCGTAGAACACGCCGCCAACCGTCAGGCGGTGCGCGTCGCCCGGCGCATACTCGATCTTGAGCAGGCCCGACGCGAGATCCTGTCCGGTATAGCGCACCTTCTCGTCGGCGCCGTTGCGGTAGTCGCCCGGCGAACGCTGGCTGATCGCGCCGACGATGCCCCAGTCGCCGATGCGGAATGCCGCCGCCCCCGATGGCGCGAACTGGCTGCCGTTGCTGCCCGCACTCAGGGTGAGGAAGCCATCGACGTCACGTCCTTCGCGCAGGACATCGTCGACGCCGAGGGTGCGGAAGTTGGCCGTGCCGGCCAGCGTGCCCGCGCCACCGGCGCCGCTCGTCGCGCCGCGGCGAACGTCGATGCCGGCGAGCAATGCAGGATCGACATAGGTGAAGCCCTGCGCCTCGTGGCCCGTGAAGCGGAAGCTCTGGCGCACGCCATCGATCATCATGTTGACGCGGCCCGAGCCTTCGACGCCGCGGATGTTGACCGCGATGCCCGGGTTCTGCGGGCTGTCGCGCGTGAACGTGCCGGGCGTGGAGCGCAGCACGTCGTCGAGGTTCTGGCCACCGAACAGGCCGATCGCGTCGCGACTGATCGCACTGGTCGATGCGGGTTCGACGTAGGGATCCTTCTCATCGGCCTGGTTGACCAGTGGCGAAAGGTAGACCGTAGTCGCCACGCGATCCTTCGCGGGCTCGACGGCTTGCGCCTGCGCAATACCCGAAGCGAGCGCAAGCGCGGACAGGATGGCGAGGCACAGGAAATTCTGACGCGGGAGGACAGGGCCGGACTGCAAGGCAGCAGCATGAGTGCTGGACATGGATATAGCTCGCTCTGAGGGTGCCATCTCAAATATGATTGCGAATCATTCTCAATTGTATTTGATATATGCCGGGCGCAACAACAAGCGTTGTCGACGACAGAGCGTGCGCCCCACGCCTGGCGCCGCCGCTGCGCACCTCGCCGCGCGCCATCGCGCAGGATGGCGCGCTGGCGCGCGTGGCGAGCACGGTGCTGGTACTCGTGCTGCACGCTCTCGCCTATGCCTGGCTGCGCGCGCCGATGATCTACGTGCGCCCATCGTCGCAGGTGACCGAACTGGTGCTTATCGAGCTCACATCGGAGGATGGGCTGCCGGAACCTGCCATGCCCGAGCCACTCGCGCGCTTGGCGAAAGTTCCGGCGCGAGCGGAGCCGATGCGTGAATCGGAGGCGAAACCTCCTCCGCAAACCCCCGCGCAGGAAATCCTGTCGCCGTCTGCGGCGAGCAGCGAGGAGTCACCGGTTCCTGCGCCGCCCACATCCGCACATCCAGCCGCGGCGGCATCGGTTGCCGTGGCCGAGAAGCCCCCGAAAAGCGCTTCCGCCGAGACAGATCGCGCACAACGGAACGCGATGGAACAATGGCAAATGCGCGTGCTGGAACATCTCCAGCGACACCGGCGCTACCCGGCGCAGGCGCAGCGACGCAGGCAGGAGGGCGTGGCCGAGCTGCGCTTCAGCCTCGATCGACATGGCAGGTTGCTGCACGTGGCGCTCGAGCAGGGCAGTGGTTTCGAGATGCTGGATGCCGAAGCCCTGGCGGTGGCCGCCCGCGCGCAACCCTTCCCGCCGCCACCCGCTGCGTTCGGCGACAATCCCATCGAGGTGGTCGTGCCCGTACAGTTTGCACTGCGGCGACACTGAAAGGCTTCGTGACCGCTGCGGGGTTTTCGCCTCGGCCACCCGCATCTGCCGACGCCCCGACCCGCTCGGCAGGCATTTCCCGCAATGGATGCTGGCGCGCTACAATCGCCGCGCTCCACTGGGGAGTAGCTGACTGCAGCGAACGGCTGCAGGGTTCGCGTCAACACACTTGGCGACCACGCCATGGCGCGCACGATCCGATCCGCGACTTCGTGGATCCGGAATCCGGCAAGACCTTTGGTTCGCACGGATGTACCCGGGCTGGGACGTCGCGTGTGGATCATCGCGTCCCTGTTCCCAGCCCGCCGGAGTTGTCGTGCAAACCCTGTTGATTTCCACCGCCGCAGTCGCGATCGCCGAGATCGGTGACAAGACACAATTGCTGTCGCTGATTCTTGCCGCGAAATACCGCAAGCCGCTGCCGATCTGCATCGGCATCCTCGTCGCGACGCTGGTCAATCATGCCTTGGCCGGAGCATTTGGCGCGCTGATCGCGGGCTGGTTCTCGCCGCAGACGCTGAAATGGATCGTCGCCATCTCGTTCATCGCGATCGCCGCATGGACCCTGGTGCCCGACAAGATGGATGACGACGAAGGTGCCGGCTGGAGTGGGCGCAGCGTGCTGTTCGCCACGGTGGTCGCGTTCTTCCTGGCCGAAATGGGCGACAAGACGCAGATCGCGACGGTGGTGCTGGCCGCGCAGTATTCACCGCTCTGGCAGGTCATCGCCGGCACCACGATCGGCATGCTGCTGGCGAACGTGCCGGTGGTGTGGCTCGGCGCGCGCTTCGCCAATCGCCTGCCGTTGCGCGCGGCGCGCATCACCGCGGCGGCGTTGTTCTTCGTTCTCGCGATCTGGATCCTGCTGCGCTGAACGAATTTTCCACTACGGGAAGCTCCGATATTGCAGTCGTCCCGGCGCAGGCCGGGACCGTTGGCGCCTGCAGGTGCG
>JBEBXZ010000102.1:0-6489 GCA_040391335.1 Dokdonella fugitiva
GTCGTCGGTCCGGAAGGTGGTCTTTCAGAGCAGGACCTGAACCTGCTCGACCAGGCGGATTTCCAGGGCCTGCGCCTCGGCCCGCGCATCCTGCGCACGGAAACCGCCGGCCTCGCCGCGATCACCGCCCTGCAGGCGATTCACGGCGACATGTAGCAATGGCCCGCTGATACGGGCCGGCCGATTCCTGGCAGAGTTGAAACAAGCAGCCGCCCTGGTCGGGCGGCGACAAGGAGGAATCAGCGCGGCAACAGCGGAAGCAGAGCAACGTCGTTCGATCGCGAACAACGCAGCGTCAAGCCGCCATCGCCTGTGCGACGAGTTCCTCGATCACGCCGAGATCCGGAATGATCGCGTGATCGTCACGCACCAGCACTTCGGAGTGCACGCCCGGGCCAAGCTCGGAGTTGTCGCCGGTCGTGATCAGCAGTTCGGAAGTGATCGTGGTCAGGCGCGGGAAGCCCTGCGCGAGCATCGCGATGAACGGGATCTTGGCGTTGCCGCTCAATCCCTTCAATACGGTAACGCGTGCGTTTCGCGTGCCTTCCTCGGCCGCATGTCCCGCCAGCATCGGAAACGAGAACAACGGCAGGCGCCAGCCGCGCCAGCCGAGCCGCCCCAGCAACCATGGCGGCGCACCGGGTATGAGCTCGGGAGCGGTGTAGGTGATCACCTCGGCGACCGTCGCATTCGGCAACAGTACGCGCCCTCCCGTCACCGGGATCATGACGCCGCGAATTTCACGGGGAAGATCAGCCATTAGTCTGTTACCTCAGGAATTTGCTGGGGGGCGACGCTCGCCGAGCAATCGCTCGGCGAGTTCCCTCGGCGAGCCCGTGAACTGCACGACACCGGTTTCGAGCACGCCATCGACCATCGAACTGATGACACAGGTCTGTGGATCCTGCACAAGGACCTTGCCGCCCTTGGCGGCGAGGTAGCGGCTGCCTTCGATCGCATCCTCCGCCATGCCGGAAAACACGATCACGCCCGCATTCGCGCCGAAGCGGTCCGCGACGTCATGCAGCAACTGGTCGATGGAAGGACTGTTCGCCGGGGCCGGTTCGCCGATCGCGTCGAGCAGCACGATGCCTTCGCTGTCCACGCGCAGCCGGTGCGTCGTCGGCACGACAACGATGTCGCCATGCGCCACGCGCTCGCCATGGGTCGGCGTACGCACGGTGAGCGCCGTGGTCTTCACCAGTTGCTGCGCCATGAGCTCCATGAACTCGGCTCCCATGTGCTGGGCGAGCAGGAACAGCGCGGGAAAATCACGTGGCACCTCGGCAAGGAACTCGCGCACCGCTTCCGGTCCGCCGATCGATGCTCCAAGGACCCAGACGCGACGCACCGCAACCGTTGCGGTCGAAGGATCCAGCCATGACTCGCGCACCACCGAATCCGATTGCTGCGGAGCGACTGCCTCATCGAGCGGAATCAGTTCCAGCGAAAACCCGGCGTCGATCGCCGGAGCTTTTCCCGTCGCATCCGTTTCCGGCGCGAGGTACTCGGCGGCGCTGATCTTTTCGATACCGAACTCGGCGGGTGCCGCCGGAGATCCGGCGGGACCCTCGGACGGATTCTCGTCGACATCCTCCAGAGTCCATGCGAATGCCGAACCCAGACCCGGGGGCGGCGGCGGAACGGCAGCTTCCTCCGGCACGCCTGCATCGCTTTCGACCGCGGGCGGCTGCGGCGCATCGGCCCAATCCAGGTCGAGCAGCTCAAGACTGGACAGGTTCGAACCCGATGCCGCTTCGGCACTGGCACCCGCCGCTGCCGCAAACTCGGTTTCCAGATTGAGCGGCGACTCATCAAGGGTGATCGCGACTTCCGATGTCCCGGAAAAATCCGGACCATCCGCGAAATCATCGAGATCACCGAAACCGAGCGCTTCATCGTTCGCGCTGTCCGCGTGCGCAGACGCGTCCGCTTCCGACGACTCAAAATCGATATCAAACGTCAGCGGCTCCGCCGGCACGGCGGATTGTTCGGGGATTTCGACCGCGATGGATGGGGCGTCGAATTCGGAAAGATCGAGCGCGGGCGGTGCGGCAGCAACAGCCGGCGCGGATGGCGCCGTTTCCGGCGGCTCGGCGAACAGCTGATCGAGATCGGAGAAATCGATGGCATCGAGCGGCAATGCCGCCGCGATGTCTTCCACCGGCTGCGTTGCTTCAGGTATCGAAACTTCGGGCATCGACGGTGCCGGATCCACGACGGGCGGAACGACTGGCTCGTCGGGCATCGCGGCTATCGCCGGAGCGGTCGGCTGCGGCACGGGTTGTGCGCCAGCGGGACGGGGTGGATCGGCATCCGTGCTGCCCAGGATCTTGGCCGCGAGATGACGCGCCCAGCGCGCCTGCTCCCAGCCCGAAAGCTGGCTGGACACCTGGGCCTCGTTGAAGATCACGTTGTAGCGCTCATCGCCGAGCAAGGCGTACACCTCGTCGAGATGCGCCTCGACGTCGGGATCGAGGTTGACGACGATGACGCGCGCACCCGATTGCTCCAGCGCATCACGATCGAAATGTGCGGCATGGGCTTCATACGCGATCGGCGTGCCGGCCTGGGCCAGCGCTTCGCGCAAGTGCCTGCCGGGCTCACCCGATTGCGTGAGCAGCGCAATCGGAACGTTCTTCTCAGGCGTCGACACGATGCGACCTCAATGTTTCCTGGACCTGGCGCAGCAGGTCCGCTTCCTGGTACGGCTTGCCCAGATAGCGCTCGACACCGATTTCCAGGGCGCGCTGGCGATGCTTCTCGCCGGTGCGCGAGGTCACCATGATGATCGGCACCTTCTTCAGGCGCGAATCGTTGCGCATGTAGGTGGCCAGCTCGTAACCGTCCATGCGTGGCATCTCGATATCGAGCAGCATCAGGTCGGGCACGCTTTCCTGCAGTTTCTCGACGGCATCGAGACCGTCCTTCGCGGTCAGCACATCCATCTCGGCACGTTCGAGCACGCGCGTGGTGACCTTGCGCATCGTGATCGAATCGTCGACCACCATGATCAGCGGATTGCGCCGCTTTTCGATCTCCTCGGCAACCGGCGGCAGCCCGGGGAATTCGATCGTTTCACCCGCGGCAACGCTGGCGCGGACCGCGGCGACGCGACGCACGAGTGGCGCGAGATCGAGAATCATGACGACCGAACCGTCGCCCATGATCGTCGCGCCGAAAATGCCGGGCACCGAGCTGATCTGCGGGCCCACCGACTTGACGACGATTTCGCGCGATCCGACCACGCCATCGATGCGCACCGCGGCACGCTGGTCGCCCGTGCGCGTCATCAGCAAGGGCAACTGTGTTTCGTCGAGCACGCGGCCTTGTGGCACGCCGAGCAACTGGGACAGCTCGTAGATCGTGAAATCCTCGCCACCATAGGCATACGAGGGATTGCCGCTGTTCAGTCGCCGCGCGTAGTCGTCGTGGGCGATGCGTACCACGCCCTGGACCGAGGACATCGGCACCGCATAGGTCGATTCGCCGAGCTTGACCAGGATCGCCTGCGTCACCGCGAGCGTGAACGGCAGGCGGATCGTGAACGTGGAGCCTTTTCCGGGGACCGAATCGATGACCAGCGAGCCGCCGAGCTGCTTGATCTCGCTGTGCACGACGTCCATGCCGACGCCGCGACCGGAAAGCTGGGTCACATGCTCGGCGGTCGAGAATCCGGCCTCCATGATGAAACCATAGAGATCGCGGTCGGAAAGCTGCACTTCCGGATTGAGCAGGCCCTGCTCGATCGCCTTGCGACGGATCGCGTCACGATCCATGCCGCGACCGTCATCGACGATACGCAACACGACTTCAGTCGATTCGCGCGACACGCTGATGGTCACCGTGCCGTCCAGCGGCTTGTCCGCCGCGAGACGTTGCTCGGGCGATTCAATGCCGTGAGCCAGGGCATTGCGCAGCATGTGCTCGAATGGCGCCTTCATGCGCTCGAGCAGGTTGCGATCCATTTCGCCCTGGGCGCCTTCGACCTTGAGCTGGGCGCGCTTGCCGAGTTCCTGGGCGGCCTGGCGCACCGTGCGCCGCAGCGATGGCACCAGTGAATCGAACGGCACCATGCGCGTGCGCATGAGGCCTTCCTGCAAATCCGAACTGACGCGCGACTGCTGCAGCAGCAGGGTTTCCGACTGGCGCGTCAGGTCGTCGAGCAGGCCCTGGATCGAGACCAGATCCGAGACCGACTCACCGAGTGCGCGCGAGTATTGTTGCAACTGCGAAAAGCGGTCGAGTTCCAGCGGATCGAACACCGCCTCGACGCCATCGTGATGCTCGCGCTGATAGCGCGCGATGATCTGCGCCTCGGTCTCGATTTCGAGCTTGCGCAACTGCTCGCGAAGACGGCTGACGGTCTGTTCGAATTCGATCAGGTTGAAACGGAACGTCGATATCTGCTGCTCAAGACGTCGCCGGCGTAGTTGACCAGCGAATCGAGCAGGTCGGAACGCACGCGGATCATTTCCTGCGGCGCACGCGGCTCGTCGTCGACTTCACCACCCGGCATCGCACGCGGTGCCGGGTGCGCGGGCGTGAGCACCGGCGCAGCGCTGGCAGGTGACTCGACAGGCGCGGGCGCCAGCGGGCTCTCCGCCAGCGTCTCGCCGGCAACGAGATTCTCGAAGCGGGCGATCGTCTGTTCCGGCATTGCGATCGCCTGACGGCGCGCGATGCGCTGGACCAGCCCATGCAAGCCGTCATAGCCGCGCTCAAGCGCCTCGACCGCCGGGCGGTCCATCGGCCGCAGGCCTTCATGCACGGCATCCAGCAACGATTCCATCGCGTGGCAGAGGTCGCCGATCGGCGCGAGGCCGGCCATGCGCGCGCCGCCTTTCAGCGTATGCAGATCGCGCTGCAGGCTGGCGATGGGCTCGCGCTCCTGCGGGGTTTCGCGCAACTGCGCCATGACCGTATCGGAATGGTCGAGGATGTCGTTGCCTTCGAGCACGAAGATATCGAGCAGGTCCTCATCGATCTCGGGAAGTTCAAGCCGGCCTTCGGGCTGGGCATCTTCCCCGCGCCACGATGGCGCCACGTCGGAATCATCGAGGATCGCCTCGAGCCCGGCCTCGAAAACCGGCTGCGCCACCGCAGTTTCCGTGAATGCGGAAACCGGATCCGCAACAGGCCCGGCGGCCGAATCGGACGTGAACTCCAGTGCATCATGCCCGGACACGGCTTCGACCCGTGCGGCCGTTGACAAGCCTGCGTCCGCGTCTGTCGATTCGAGTAGGGGCGATTCCTCGAACCAGGCATCCTCGAGCGTGCCCTGTTCCGTCGCGAGTTCCTCGATCCCGGCTTCGAGCGTGGAAAGGTCGATACCCGCGAGATCATCGACCGGAGCCGATCCAACCGACGTCGCCTCCGCCGCAGGCGTGTCGAACCCGACGGGCGCCTCGCGCCAGCCGGTCGGAACTGTTTCCGTCGAGGTCGGTTCGGCGTCCAACGCAGGCGCATCGAGCACCGGCTCATCGAAACTCAGCATCACCTCTTCGGTGAAGACAATCGGCTCGAGAATCGGCGACGCAGGCTCCGCCGCGCGCTCCGCCTCTGGCACCAGCGGATCGAACGGAGCGAATGCCACGGCTTCGGCAAGCTCCGGAGGCAGTGGCTTGTCGGGCAAGTCGGAGAGTGCCGCCGCGGCATCCAGCAATGCGTCGAAATTGTATTCGCCATCCTGTGTCGATGACAGGAAATCCGCCTCCGCGTCCTTTCCCGATGCAGGCGACTGCTCGCCCTGCTCCCCGGCGGTCGATGTCGAAAAGCGTTCGATCAGGGCGCCCGAAAGATCGATCTCCTCGACCTCGGGCTCGACCAGCGAATCGAACTCCAACGCGGCCCGTTGTGGATCGTTGCTCTCCGCGGCATCGGGCTCATCGGCTTCAAGTGCCGTTTCATGCACCTCGATCGCTTCGACCCCGGGACGGGGAAATACATCGTCCGAATCAATGGCGCCCGGCACGATTGCAGCCGCAACAGGATCGGCGGCGGCATCGATCTCGTCGTCCTGGTGATAGAACTGCAACGCGCTCGGCGGCTCCGTCAACACATCGCGCAATGCGACGACGCGGGCCACCAGTGCGCTGGTATCGGGAAGATCGCTCGACCCTCGATCGAGTCGATCCATCACCTCGCGCACGACCGCAGCGGACTCGCCGAGCACGGCGATGCCCTCGGCATCGACCGGCGTCGCGCTCGCGCGCAGACGCTTGAGATAGCCTTCGAGCGGCGACAGCAATTGCGAAAGCTCGTTGATCTCGACCATCGCGATCGCGCCGCTGAGCGTGTGCGCCGCGCGCAGCAGCGGCTCGGACACCGGCAATGGCGCTTGCACGGATTCAGTGAGGAAATCATCGACGATGCCAAGATGCATCGCCGTCTCACTTTTGAGGATGTCGAACAGGACCGGGTCCAGGCCCGGTAGCGGGCCGGCCGTGATCTCGTTGTCGCGCAGTTCCAGGTCGACCGGCAGCGGTG
>JBEBXZ010000103.1:0-6483 GCA_040391335.1 Dokdonella fugitiva
GCCCGGCTCATCCTCGCAGGCAACCAGATCGGCGGCGAGCGATTCCGCGGAACGATCCAGCGGCAGCGCCGTCTGCGCATCAAATGCGAGCAACTTGCGCATCGTCGCCAACAACACCATGTCACCACCGCATTCGCACTCGATGTAGCCGTCACGCTCTTCGGTGGGCATGTCGAGCGCCGCACGCAGCAGACGACTCTGGCGCAGATCCATCTCAACCATCGCTGTCGCTCAGCGCGAGCAGCAGCAAGGCGCGCGCGGCGCGCCAGTCGCGTGAAACGGTGCGCTCGGATAGATCGAGCAATTGTGCAATCTCGGTAAACTCCAGCCCTGCATAAAAATGCAGTTCCACCACCTGTGCCATGCGCGGCTCGCTGACAGCAAGCCGTTCGAGCGATTGATCGAGGGCGAGGAGATCGAGACTGCGCCCCGGGGCGACCAGCGAGGTATCCAGCGTCAGCCCTTCGATACCGTCGCCGCGCTTTTGCGCATTGCGCCGACGGCTGGCGTCGATCAGCAGGCGACGCATCGCCCGTGCGGCAAGGCGGAAGAAATGCGCCTTGTCGTTGAGCGTGAGCCGCGCCCCGGCCAGGCTCAGGAAGGCTTCGTGCACCAGCGCGGTCGCCGACAACGTCGCAGCGGCAGCGCCGGACCAGCGCCGGGCCCGCCGATGCAGGTCCGCGTAGACCCGCTCGAACAGTTCGCCGTACGCACCCTCATCGCCACGCGAACATCGCTGCAGCAAAACGGCTGTATTTTCCTCCCTCCCGTCCATTCCCCTCGTGCCAGCTATGGCTTTCACTGATGAACACGCGGCCCGCTCGCGAGCGTAGCGTAGGCAGTTCGCAGCATCGAAACAATCAGGTCAAAGCCACTTTGCGCGCTTCAGCACGACATACAGCGCACTGCAGACGCCGAGCGTCACCGCGATCATCGCCGGATAGCCCCAGCTCTTGTCGATCTCCGGCATCGAATGGAAGTTCATGCCATACCAGCTTGTCATCAGCGTGGGCGCGGCGAGCAAGGCAGCCCAGCCGGCGAGGCGTTTCACCACTTCGCCTTGCGCCACGGTCACCAGCGACAGGTTCACGCTGAGCGCGGCCGTGAGCATCTCGCGCATGGTGTCGGTCGATTCGTTGATGCGCGCGGCATGATCGTAGACATCGCGGAAATAGGGTCGTACCTCATCGCGGATCAGGTTCGGATACAGCCGCGTCAGCTGGTTGAGGATGTCCTGCAGCGGGCCGATCGCCAGCCGCAGGGTGACGAGTTCCTTCTTGAGGTTGTACAGGCGGCGGATCGTGTCGCGCTTGAACGTGTCCTCGAAGATGTCCTCCTCGAGTTCCTGCAGGTCTTCCTTGAAGCTGCGCACGATCGGCATGAAGTTGTCGACGATGAAATCGAGCACCGAGTACAAGGCATAGCTCGGCCCGAGCGTGAGCATGTCGGGCGATTGCTCGCAACTGCGGCGCGCCGGTGCATACGACAGCGAAGCGCCATGACGCACGGTCACGAGATAGCGCTTGCCGACGAAGATGTGCGTCTCGCCGAACTCGATGCTGGCATTCACGACCTGCGCGGTTTGCGCGACGATGAACAGCGATTCGCCATAGGCTTCGATCTTCGGGCGCTGGTGCGCGTTGTGCGCATCCTCGATCGCCAGGTCATGCAGGCCGAACTCCTCCTGCAGTTTTTCGAGCAGCGCCGCATCCGGTTCGATCAGGCCCACCCATACGAAGGTGTCAGGCTGTTCCAGCACATCGCTGATCGCATCCAGCGTGATGTCGCCGATACGCGAGCCATCCGCTCGATAGGCCACGCAATTGGCGACCATGGCGGCGGTGGCGGCAACCGAATGACAATCAGGCACCAGAATCGCTGATGTGGGTTTATCCATGCCGCGCATCATGCTCGTGCGGCACGAAAGCGGCAATGCGCTTCGGCCATCCACCTGCGGTGTTGCGGCCTGTCCGCGCCATGCATCGGCGCGAACCGGTGCGGCGGATGACAGCTACGCTTCCGTATCGATCCCCTCACCCGCGCGCCAGTGTCGGGTGAGCAGGCTGTCGAGCAACCGGGTGACCGAATCGCGCACGCTCGAGCTGTGGATCGGCAGCACGATCACATCGCCCGCCCGTGCCCATGCGAGCACATGACGCGCCGCTTCGGCTTCGTCGAGGCGTTCGACGATATGTCCGTCGGCGATGCCATGTTCATGCAGGGCCTCGCGCAACAACGCCGGAACCTCGCCGGCCTGCCGGCCTCGCAACATTTCCCCGAGATCCTTGAGCACGAGAAGCGCCGGTGCATGGCTGGCCGCAACCGCCGCGAGCTCGCGGATCTCGACGTCGCCGCGATTGCCCGCCTGGCCGAGCACGAGACCGAGACGGCCAGGGCGCTGCCCCGCCGTTGCGACATCGAGCAGGCCGCGCAAGCCTTCCGGGTTGTGCGCGTAGTCGAGAAACACCTCGATATCGGCGAGCTTCCAGTGCTGCAGGCGTCCGGAATTGTCCGCGTGGCTCGTGCCGAAGCGCGCAAGCACCGCGGCAATCGTTGCCGGCGCGATGCCGAGACCACTCGCGGCCAGCGCGGCCGCCGCGATGTACGCAGCCTGCCCGCCGAACGTGAGCGGCATGGCATCGACCGCGCCGAGATCGTGATCCACGCCACCGAGCGAGAGGCGCAGGTGTCCATTACGCAAACCACAGGTCCAGCCGCCCGTCGCGCGATGCGCTTCGAGCAGGGCAAGTCCATCATCCAGCGCGAACCAGGCGATGCGGTTGTCGAGCGTCGCGGCATGGCGCACGAGGACCGGATCTTCCGCATTCAGCACGAGTGGCCCCTGCGCAGCCAGCACGCGCGCGACGACCAGTTTCACCTCGGCCAGATCATCCAGATCGTGGATGCCGTACTCGCCGAAGTGGTCGTCGCTGATATTGGTGACGACCGCAGCGTCTGCACGTTGCGGGGCGATACCCCGGCGCAACATGCCTCCGCGCGCGGTTTCGAGAATCGCCGCCTCGACGCGCTGGTCACGCAGGACGCTGCGTGCACCGCCCGGCCCGGAGTAGTCGCCCGCTTCGAGCACCACGTTGTCGATGAACAAGCCGTCCGTGCAGCTGTGCCCGACGTGCCAGCCATTCGCGCGCGCCATTGCGGCAAGCAGGCGCACGGTGGTCGTCTTGCCATTGGAGCCGGTGACCAGCACGTCCGGAATATCGTGCAGCGACGTCCAGTCGAGCGTGGCGGGATCCGGCAGCGCGCTGATCGGCCAGGTCCGCGAACCGACGCCGGAGCCGATGGACAGTGGCTCGTCATCGATCAGGATGCCGATCCCGCGCTCCTGCGCAGCCGCGATCAGCGCGGTGATCGCGGGACGACGCTCCGCTGCCGCGAACAGGCGCAACATATGCAGTGCGGCATCCTCGTCCCATGCCGCCGGATGCCCGGGCGCATGGAATCGCTGAAAATCCTGGTCGCCCGTGGAGTTCTCCAGCGTGGTCGCGAGCCACGCCCATTCGTTGATCTCGGTCGCCGCATAAAGTTGATCCACGGGCGCGGTGAATGCGAGCGCCGCGCCGGTCGCATGCACGCGCGTCACGCGCCGACCCTCGGGCCAGCCGAGATCCGCGCAGGCACGCGCCACGCGCCGTCGCCATGCATCGAGCAAAGCGATGCCCGGGACGGCACCGAGGGTTTCGAGCACTGCGCCGGCGTCGGCGAAATAGAGATTGGATCCGGTGAGGCGGCGCGAGTCCTCGAACGGGATCGTGGGCTGCGCGCTCAGTCGTTGCTCTCCCGCGAAAGATGGATGCCACGCTCATCGCGCACGACGTCACCCAGCGAGGCGAAACTGGATTCGTCGAACTCGGGCTCCTGCGCGACCGGTACATCCGCGACAGGGGGTTGCGCTGCACGCGGCTCGGGCGAGCCTTCCGGCCGGAACTTGATGATCTGCTTCCACGAGCGCACCAGTGCGTCCGCGAACACGAGCAGCAGGTCGCCGCCTTGCGCCATGCGCAGCGCCGCGTCGATCGCCTCCTGCTCATCAGGAATGATCGAGATCGACGACTCCGCAACGCCCGCCGCGATCAGCGCCTTGGCCTGGATGCGCGGCACTTCATCGCCATCGCGCCCGCGCAGGCCGTCGTCGCGACGACAGATGTAGTGATCGAAGCGGTTGGCGACCGCATCGGCGATCGCGCACAGGTCCTCGTCGCGACGGTCACCCGGCCCGGCCAGCACCACGATGCGCCGGCCAACCACGTCGAGACGCTGCGCGAGATCCGCCATCACCGACACGGCATGCGCGTTGTGGCCGTAGTCGAACAGCACCTTGAACGGATGCTCGTTGAAAACATTCATGCGCCCGGGCGCCTGGAAGAACGTCGTGTCGAACGTGCGCAGTCCCTGGCGGATCGCATCGAGCTTGATGCCAAGCGAGAACGCCATCGCCGCGGCCACCATCGCATTCTGCACATTGTGCAGGGCACGGCCTTCGAGCGTGGCCGGAATCAGGTGTGTCCACAAAAGCGGGATGTGGCTGCCCTTGTCGTACAGCGTGATCATCGAGCCGTTGACGCCGCCTTCGAGCGCGCAGGCGCGGCCGCCGGCACGGATGTGCTCGCGGACGAGCCCGTGCGAGGGATTCATCGTGACGTAGCAGATCGTCTTCGCATCGGTGTAGCCCGACATCTTCAGCACGTTCGGATCATCCGCATTGAGCACGGCGCAGTCCTCGGCGACCTCGGCGACGATGCGCTTGACCTCGGCCAGTTGCTCAAGCGTGTCGATGCCCTTCATGCCGAGATGGTCGGACTGCACGTTGAGCACGGCGCCGACGTTGACCTTGCGAACGCCCATGCCGGCGCGCAGCAAACCGCCGCGCGCGGTCTCCAGCACGGCGAGGTCGATCTGCGGATCGGACAGCACCATGCGCGCCGAAACCGGCCCGGTCATGTCGCCTTCGACCGTGCGCTGGCCGTCGATGTAGACGCCATCGGTCGTCGTCAGGCCCGGCGTGTAACCCGCCATCTTCGTGATGTGGGCGAGCATGCGCGCCGTGGTCGTCTTGCCATTCGTGCCGGTGACCGCGGCGATCGGCACGCGTGATGGCGAGCCCGGTGGAAACAGCATGTCGACGACCGGACCGGCCGCATCGCGCGGCGTTCCTTCGCTCGGTGCGACGTGCATGCGGAATCCCGGAGCGGCATTCACTTCGCAGATGCCGCCGCCGATCAGCTTGTAGCTCTCGGCGATATTGGTCGAGAGGAAATCGACGCCACCGACGTCGAGTCCGATCGCGCGGATCGCGCGCACGGCCATGTCGCGATTGTCGGGATGGATGATGTCGGTGACATCGGTCGCCGTGCCGCCCGTGGAAAGATTCGCGGTCGAACGCAGATAAACGGTTTCATCGACGCTCGGCACGGTCCCTGCCGTATAGCCGAGGCGATCCATCATCATGGTCGCCTGCGCGTCGAGTTCGAGTCGCGTCAGCACCTTCTCGTGGCCGATGCCGCGGCGCGGGTCCTGGTTCACGACCTCGACCAGCTCGGCGATCGAGTGCACGCCATCGCCGACCACGTGCCCCGGCGTGCGTCGCGTCGCCGCGACCAGTTCGCCGTTGACGACGAGCAATCGATGATCGTCACCTTCGAGGAAATTCTCGACGATGACCGAACGCGAATGTTCACGCGCGGAATTGAAGCCGGCGATGATTTCCTCGTCGGAACTCAGGCGGATCGAGATGCCGCGGCCATGATTGCCGTTGTACGGCTTGGTGACGACCGGCACGCCGAGCCGCCGCGCGGCGCGCAACGCGGCTTCTTCGGTCTGCACGAGTTCCTGGCGCGGCACCGGCAAGCCGAGCGTGCCGAGGATCTTGTTGGTTTCTTCCTTGTCGCTCGCCAGTTCCACCGCGATATGCGGCGTGCGCCCGGTGATCGTTGCCTGAATGCGCTGCTGGTACTTGCCATGCCCGAGCTGCACGAGCGATTGATCGTTGAGGCGCAGCCACGGGATATTGCGTTCCTCCGCGGCGCGTACCAGCGATGCGGTCGACGGACCGAGTGCGCGGCGCTGCGCATAGCGGATGAATTCATCCCGCGCGACCGGCCATTCCCAGCCCTCGGGAACGCTGCCGCGCACCTGCAACCCAGCCGGCAACAGCGAACCGAGCAGGCGCAGCGCGAGTTCGCCGGCTGCGATGCCTTCTTCCTTCTGCGCGTACTCGTAGACCACCGAATAAACACCGGGCTTGTCCGATGTTCTGCAATTCGATCGCGACGTGCTCGAGCACATGGCCAAGCCAGGTGCCCTCGCCTTCGCGCATGCGGCGCACGAAACCACCGGGCTCACGATACGAGCAACCATGTTCGGCAAGCCCCGGCAAGGCGGCGACGAGCCCATCGATGAAAGCCGCACCGAGTCGCGCGGTCGGCCATGCCTCCAGTTCGCCAAGATCGAGCTGCAGGCGGATCA
>JBEBXZ010000104.1:0-6451 GCA_040391335.1 Dokdonella fugitiva
ACCGGCAACCGGCGTCCCGCCAGTCGCCGGTCGCTCATGTGGTGCTCGTAGCGCCGGCTGCTTCCTCGCTCGCGGAGGAGGCCCGTTGGCCAACACGATTGCTGCATGACTGGCTGGACTGGCAATTGCGCAGCAATCCGGGTTTCGTCGTGCGTGGGCCGGACGAGATGGGCAAGTCGCGCGAGGAAACCGTGGTCCTGCTCGCGGTGCGTCGTGGAACAACCGACGGCGAATGGCGTGTTTCAGCCCAGTTCCGCGGCCTCGTCAAACGCAACGACATCCTGCGCATCGGTGATGCAGCGTCCATCGTAACGATGATTTCCGAGGTCAGTCGCGAGGCCGTCATGGAACTCGGCGCACCCGAGATGCTCTCCGCTCCGGAGCTGGCCATCGATGCAGAAACCGCGCCGTCCCTGGTCGCGGCGATGGAAGCGGAAGCCCAGCGCCAGTGGGGCGATGCCGCACAGGCTTATCGTCACGTGCTGGAGCAGGCGCCCTCCACGGGCTTCGCGCGATTCCGCCTCGCCAGGGTGCTCGCGCAACTGGGACAGCAAGGTGCCGCGCAATCGGAAATGGCGCGCGCCGAGACGTGGATCGCGACGCTTCCGGAGATCCTGCGCGAACCTATCCGCGCCGAAGAGAAGATCATCCGCCAGGACTATGCGGCAGCCGCACTCGCCTACGCGGCCCTGCAGCGCGGTGGCAGCGAGATCGCCCGCTATCGCGTGGCCGAGGCGCAGGCACTGCGCCAGGCGGGACGGAGCGCCGAAGCCGCGGGGCTGCTGGCGAACGACGTGCCGGAAGCCCCGGCGCTGGCCGTTCACTGGCTGATAGAACGCGCGCGGGCAGAGATCGCCAACCGCGATTCGCGCGCAGCCGGCGCAGCTGCCACGCGGGCGCTCGACATGGCTCGCACCCTGGGATGGAAACACGAATCGGCGCAGGCCGGATTGTTGCTGGCGGATGCCCTGAATGGCGCGGGAGAGCGCGTATCGCCACAGATCTACGAGGATGCCGAAGCCGGATTCGCAGCCGTCGGCGACCGTCTCGGCGTGCTGCGCGCGCGCGTCCTCGCCGAACTCGCACGTGGTGTCGCCGGCGGCGCTTCCAGCTCACTCGATGCCTTGCTCGCCGAAGCACGCTCGGCCGGCAACGTGGCGCTGGAAATCGATGCGTTGCGACGCACATGGATGACGCACTATCGCGCCGGTGACATGCACGAGGCGCGCCGACGTTCCGAACAGGCCGCCGCGGTTGCGCAGGCCGCCGGCAACACGACGGAGCGCCGCCGCGTCGATCTCTACCTGCTGCATCAGGACCTGCTGCGCCTGGATTTCGACACTCTTGACCGGCGGCTCGAGCGGCTGCGCGGCGAACCGCAACAAGGCGTCATGGCCTACTCGGTCGGCCTGTACACCGCGCGCATGCATTACCTGCGCGGGCATTTCGCGCCGGCGCTGGATGCGCTGGATGCGGCAGAGGAGGCGTCGCGCGCCTCCGCCAGCGGCGATGCGCCGAGCGTCGTCGGCATATTCGACTGCATGCGCGCGGCGATCTTCGTGGCCCAGGGAAAACCGGCCGAAGCGCGCACCGGGTTCCGTGATTGCCGATCGGCACGCATCGCGGCATTCGAGCAGTTCGCCGACCTGGGCGAAGCCGATCTCGCGATCCAGGTTGGCGCTCCCGATGTGGCGCGACGCCTCGTGGAGCCGATGATCGCCCATCTGCCCGACGAGTCCTCGCTACCCGATCGCTGGACGCTGGTCATGGACATCGTGCCGATCTGGGCACGCCTCGGCGAAGTGACCGAGGCCCGTCATCTGATCGACGACATTCTTCCCGCCGTCCAGGCGTCCGGCCTCCGCATGCTCGAGGCGAACCTGCGCATTTCGCGTGCCGAGATCGCGCTGGCCGAGCGTCGTACCGACGCGGCGGAAGCCGAGATTGCGGCCGTCGACGCGCTGGTACCCGCCGATCACTGGTTCGAACGGCGCCGCATGCGCACCGTGCGTGCGCTGGTCGCCCAGGCACGCGGCGATACGGCGGGCGCAGCCCGAATGCTCGACAACCTGCACGCCGACGCGCGCGCGCATCAGGATGTCAGCGCGGAACTGCAGGTGCACAGCCTCATCGAGGCGAATCCGCTGGCCACGTCCTGCACGGACCCCCTCGGCATGCAATTGCTCGCCACCAGTGGCCTGCGCGGCACGTCGGACCAGTGGATGCTGCCTTCGCCACTACCCGGCATGCCGCCCGCATCCCTCTCGCCGCATCGCAACCAGCGCCGCCATCTGCCATGAGCGTATCGCTCCCGCGCCGCATGTCTTCCGCGCACCGCTGATTTCCCCTGCCTTCCGTACGTTTGCGCATGGCGGCAGGACAAGGTCCACATCATGCGCATGATGCCGGACCGATAGAAATTTCCATTTCCAATCAATGCGTTGGATGGAACATTTATTTCCCATATTTCCCCGCATGCGGAAATCCGGCGCTTCGCTGACGCTCGTTCGAGGAGATGCGGCGCTGGCCTCTGTGTATGCAGAACCGCCTGCGCCAGCCAGGGACGGCGCTTGAGTGCTCGATAGAGAGGCATGTGTTTCGCACAACTGCCAGCCGGCTGGCGACCGCTCGGGGAGGACGGTCGCTGCGCCCACTCCACGTTCTTCCATGCCTCGGGATCCGCCACAGCATCCGCTGGCAGCCGATCCGCGAGTGCATCCGCCCCGATGCCAACACGACGCGAGAGTGATAGCCCTTAATCGGAGGAGTCAGATTCAATGAACTGCATGCGTACTTCGTTGTTCACAGCCATCTGCATGTCGCTGTCCCTGTCGGCGACAGCCGCGGAGAGCGATCCGGCAGAGCGCTGCCTCGTTTCCTTTTCCGGCGCGCAGCAGGACGTCTGCAGCGGCAAGATTTCATCGGTCGCCAGTTCGCTGCACGCATTGGGCGATCTGGAGGCGGTCAGGGATTCCGACCTGCGCCTGATCAAGTTCGACGGTCCGATCCATGCGGAGCAACGCGCCGCGGTGGAAGCGATCGGCGCCAAGATCGTCGACTACGCGCCGCATTACGCCTATATCGTGCGCATGCCTGTCGAAGATGACGCACAGGCACGCGCCATCCCGGGGGTGATCTGGAGCGGCCCGCTGCTGCCCGCGTTCAAGATCGACATGAATCTTGCAAGAGAGCTGGAAAGCGGTGACCTGATCGATGACGCAAGCATCGATGAACTCGAGATCAGCCTGGGTACGCGAGCCAGTCGCCAGAGCGTGCAATCAACGATCCAGCGTACGCCCGGCCTTGTTTTCACCAACACGGTGGAAGCTGGCGACGAGACACGCTTGATCGCCCGCTTCGAGCGGAATTCGCTGCGTGCGGCAGTCGAGGCGCTGGCGCTCGATCCCGAGGTGTCGGCCATCGCGTTCCGCTGGCCGGTCCGATTCAACAACTCGCAAGCCGGGTGGCTGCACCAGAGCGCGATCAATACGCCGAATCCGCTGACGCCCCTGTTCGACAAGGGTCTTTTCGGTTGCGGCCAGATCGTCGGTGAATTCGATACCGGCATCCACATGGCGCACTGCTCGTTCAACGATCCGACCCAGACCCTCGCATTCAACAAATGCAGCACGGGCGCGAGCTGTCCGACGATCGCCGCGCCGAACTACAACCACCGCAAGGTTGTTGCTTATTACAAATGGTCCGGACTGGCTGGCAACAACCCGGAAGACAACCACGGCCACGGCACGCACGTCGCCGGTTCGATTGCAGGCAACAATCCAGCCAGCGCCGTGGATTGCAGCAATTTCACCACGCCGGGCGGCAAGACGAACCTCGACGGCACCGCGCCCGGAGCCAAGATCGTGATGCAGGAATCGGGCGGCAATCTCGCCTACGTCAATACCCAGGGCGGCAATCCCTATCATGCGGCAACCGTCGCCTATGCCAATGGCGCACGCCTGCACAGCAACTCCTGGGGCGGCGGCTGCGTCAACCCGATCACCGGCATGTGCATGGCGAACTGCTCGGTGACCTACGATTCGCTGGCGCGCGATGCGGACCGCGTCAGCGTCGACAAGCCTGACATGTTCGTGCTGTACGCGGCAGGAAATGACGGCACCACATGCGCTGCGGGCAACAACGTGGGCAGCCCCGGCAATGCCAAGAACGTGTTGACGATCGGCGCGACGAGTCGCGGCGCGAATGCCAATTCGATGGCGGGCTTCTCATCGCGTGGCCCAACCCTCGACAGCCGCACCAAACCCGATCTGACCGCACAAGGCACCGACATTATTTCCGCCGGACGCAGCGCCTGCGGCACGGCGACGATGAGCGGAACCTCGATGGCCACCCCAACCGCCGCCGGACTGGCAGCGCTGGTCCGCGATTATCTTGCGCGCGGGTTCTACCCGACCGGCAGGAAAGTCGCAGCAAATGCGATACCGAATCCCTCGGCGGCCCTGGTCAAGGCGATCATGATCACCGGCGCAAAATCGATGACCGGCATCGGTGCCGGCGCCGCACCCGGGCAAGCACAGGGTTGGGGTCGCGTCCTGCTCGACAACTCACTTTATTTCGAAGGTGACAGCAGCCGCCTGTTCATCCATGACGCTCCGACAGGCCTGCAAACCGGTGGCGTGGGCAGCCATGCGCTGACCGTCGCGGCGGGACAGCCGCTCAACATCACGCTGGCCTGGACCGATGTCGCCGCCGCATTGAACGCGAGTCCTTCCATCGTCAACCGTCTGCGTCTTGAAGTGACGACCCCCGGTGGCGCGGTATGGACGCAGAAACTGCCGGCTGGCGTCAACGTCAACAATGCCAACCCGACGCAAGGCACCACCACCACCAACTACGACACTCTCAACAACGTGCACCGCATCGGCTTTGCGACACCGGAAGCCGGGACCTACCAAGTGCGTGTTCTCGGCATCAACGTGCCACAGGGCACGCAGAAATACGCGCTCGCGGCCACCGGCAACTTCCCATCGAGCAGCACACCGGATTTCTCGCTGCAGGCGACACCACCCAGCGCCAGCGTGTGCGCCGGCTCGACGGCGCAGTTCACCATTGGCGCAGCGAGCATCGGTGGTTTCTCGAGTACGGTGAATCTTTCCGTGGCCGGCGTTCCCGGTGGAGCGAACGCCACGTTTGCACCCGCGTCCCTCGCTCCCGGGAATCCGGCACCAAGTTCACAACTGAGCATCGCGACAAGCGCCGCGGCCGCCAGCGGAAACTACACCCTCTCCATCCAGGGCGCATCCACTTCGCCGGCACTGCAACGCACGGCGCAGGCCAATCTCATCGTCAGCGCAGCGGCGCCATCCGCCGGCAACCTGCAGAGCCCTGCTGATCTCGCGAACGACGTGACGCAAACACCGACCTTCACCTGGAACGCCATCCCCAACGCGGCGCAGTACCGCTTCCAGTTGTCCGCCGACGCCGGTTTCGGATCTTTGCTGGTCAACGAACTGGTGACGACGACCAGCTTCACGCCGACCAATGCGCTCGGCGCCGGAGCCACTTACTACTGGCGTGTCGTCGGCATCAACGATTGCGGCACGGGTGCGGCATCCAGCGTGTTCCGCTTCACCACCGCGGACTCCCTGTGCCGCTCGCCGAACATTGCGATTCCGGATGCCAACGCCATCGGCATCACCGACAGCCAGACGATCAACAGTGGCGGCACACTCAGCGGCTTGCGCCTGTCGGTGGATGTCGAACACACCTGGGTCGGCGACCTCAAGCTCATCCTCAGCAAGGGCAGCACTTCGGTCGTCCTCGTCGATCGTCCCGGCGGTACCACCAACTTCGGCTTCGGCTGCAGCGGCGACAATATGAACGTGCGAATCGAAGACGGGGCGAGCCGATCGCTCGCAACGGATTGTGGCAACTCGCCGAACCCCGGCTATTTGTCCGGTGAGGCATACCGTCCGTCAAATCCGCTCTCCGCATTCATCGGACAGTCGCTGGCTGGCACCTGGTCCCTGCGCGCGATCGACGCCACCGGCGGCGACACCGGCAGGCTGAAGAGCTGGTGCCTGCTGCCGAACGCATCACCCGCAGCACCGCTGGACAGCATCTTCGAGAACGATTTCGAGGAAGCCCCCTAAATCACAACCACAGCGACTCCGCGCAGTCGCCTGACCATCATTGCTTGCCCTCCCCATGGGGCCAAGGACGCAGGACGCGACCGACTGCAATATCGATCGCGCCAGACAGGATGTTTGGCGCGATTTTTTCTCGTTCAATGTGCCTCGGCCTGATATCAAGGATTACCACGAGGTTGCTGCACTGATCCGCGTGCCAACACCGAAGAGATCTACGAACCAAACCTATCCAGCACAATCATCAGAATGCTGCTAAGTGACCCAACTGTCGAACGTCTACTTTCGGCCGAGGCTGTGTGAAAACGCGCGACTGATCGCTGCCTATGGTCGCACCTGTGTTT
>JBEBXZ010000105.1:0-6433 GCA_040391335.1 Dokdonella fugitiva
AAGTGGGCGTGGGTGGCATGGCCAGCGTGTATCTGGCACTGCAGACTTCGCTTGATCGCGAGGTGGCGCTGAAGATAATGGCGCCCGCGCTCGCTGCAGATCCATCGTTTTCCAAACGCTTCCTGCAGGAAGCGCGCATGCTGGCCTCCCTGGCCCATCCGAATATCGTGCAGGTCTACGATGTCGGAGTCACCCAGGGCCAACTGCACTATTTTTCGATGCAGTACCTTGGCGGCGGCGATTTCACCCAGCGCATACGCGGAGGCATCGCGGAGCGCGATCTCGTGCGCATTCTCGGTGGCGTGACCAATGCGCTCGGCTATGCGCACCAGCGCGGTTATGTGCATCGCGATGTTGCACCCGGCAATATCCTGTTCGATGTCAATGACACGCCCGTACTGACCGATTTCGGCATCGCCCGTGCGCTCAGCCAGGGGGCGCGCATCACCAGTGCCGGTATCTCGGTCGGCACCAGTCACTACATGAGTCCCGAACAGGCGCGCGGCGGCGATGTCGATGCGCGATCCGACTTGTACGGCCTCGGCGTCCTCACCTGGTTCGGTCTCACGGGTCGCCCTCCCTACGAGGGAGCGGACGGTTTCGCGGTCTCCTATGCGCACGTTTTCGAACCGATCCCGCGTCTGCCGGCGGCACAGGCGCATTGGCAGCCGCTGATCGACAAGGCGCTGGCCAAGGATCCGGCCCAGCGCTATCAAACCGCCGATGAATTCATTGCCGCGCTGAACGCGCTCGAATCGCGCGCGGCGGCAATGAATCCGGACGAACAGGAAGTGCCGACGCGCACGATCAAGCGCGACAGTTTCAACCCGGCTCCGCGCGTCGGCGAAGCGCCGACCGGCATCGGTGTCCTGCCGAGCATGGAGGAGTCGCTGACGGCCCACAAAGTGGACGCCGCGGTTCCAGAAGCCGGGCGACGAGGTGGTCTGTCGTGGGCGATTGCGACGATCGGGCTGTTGTTGATTGCCGGCGTCGGCTACGCCTTGCTGTCGGCCCCGCAACGGAACCCTGATGAATCAAAGGTGCTCGCGGGGCGCGCCGATCGCACTCCGGTTCAATCGCCCCCGATGGCCCAGCCGGAAAGCATCAAGCCGGTGCAGGAGGAAGAAATTGCCGCTCCCATCCAGGAGATCGTGGACCCTGGCGCACCGGAGTCGAATGAACCCGATCCGCTTTCCGGCGAAGAGCAGCAACTCGATCTTTCTAAGGTTCCGACGGTCATCGATCCCGTGGCTGAACTGGTCCGCCTCGGGCGCAATGACCTGGCTGCGCAGCGCCTGATGAATCCGCCGCGGATCAATGCGTTCGAACGATTCAGCACGGCCTTGCGCATCGATCCGAAGTCGGCGAAGGCGCGGCAAGGGATTCTCGATACCGCGCAGGCGTACCTCGATCTCGCGGACAAGGCGTGGGCCGTGCAGGACCAGGGCGAATTCCTGGCTTACCTCTCGAAAGTCGCTGACGTGGCCGGATCGATTCCGGAAGGCGCGGCGTTGGTCAAGGCTGCGCAGGCCCGTCGCATGCGCGAGGTCGATACGTATCTCGCCGATGCCGATCTGGCGGTCGTGCGCTGGGACAAGCCTGCTGCGAAATCGGCATACGAGAAGGTCCTGCAACTGGATCCGGGCAACAACAAGGCACGCGAGGGTTTGCGCAGTGTCGATCGCATCGGGGCACCCGGCTTCGTGTTCCGCGACAAGGCCGGGCCCGAGCTTGTCGTGACAAGTGCAACCCTGGCTTTCGCACGACGCGAGACGACCCGCGGTGAATTCGCGAACTGGTGGCGTGCCGCGGGGCAGCGGCAATTTGCCGGCAAGGAGTCGTCGTGCCGTGACCGGGAATCGGTATTCCGCTCGTCGCGCAAGCGCACATGGCAGGATCCCGGAATCATCCAGGACGACAGGCATCCCGTGGTCTGCGTGAGTTTCGCGCAGGCGCAGGCCTATGCGTCCTGGCTCAGCAAGGAAAGCGGGCAGCGATACCGTTTGCCGACGCCAGCCGAATGGGAACAAGTTGCACGTTCGGCACCCGCCGGCTCTTGTGCCTCAGCGAATCTGGCCGACAATGCGTTCAAGCGCGTGTACGATTCGAAGACCGGATCGGAATGCGATGATGGGCATGCGGCGACTGCGCCGGTGGGGAGCTTTCCAGCGGTTTCCGGACTGCTTGATATCGATGGAAACGTACGGGAATGGGTCGCCGCCTGTGGCAAGTCGGCCCCGCTCTCGGCAGGTTGTCGCGATCACGGTATCCGGGGACGCGGCTGGCTTTCGGCCGCCGACAAGGAATCCGTGACACAGGGCGACAGCTACGCAGACGATGTCAGCCTGAACAGTCTGGGTTTCCGTCTGGTACGCGAAATTGGCAAATGATCCTGAGCGCGACCGCTCGATTGGAGGTCTGATGAAACTGATTTTCCCGAATGGTGAGCATGCTCTGGTCACTCTCGGCGATGGCGTCACGCGCATCGGTGCGAGCAGCGATTGCCAGATCGTTCTCGTCGCACCCGGCGTCGCAATGGATCATTGTGAAATCGAGGTGCGCAACGACCAGGCGCTGGTGCGCGTGCGCGATGCCAGCGTGGCAACCGTGTTGAATGGTCGGCAGATCACCCACGAAAGCCCGCTCAAGCCCGGCGACCTGCTGCTTTTCGGCCGTATCGGCTGTCGCGTGGTCGCTCCCGAGCGCGCCGTCCCGCCTCCGTCGCCAGTACCGGCCGCTGTCGATGCCGCGGACGCGGAGGGCCGCACGCGCGTACGCATGGCCATGCCGAAGTACATCCTGCGTGGCGTTTCCGGTGCGACCTTCGGCCGGACTTTCGCTCTGACCGGCACGATGACCATCGGTCGCCAGGGTGACTGCGAGATTCCCGTGCCCGCCGAGGAGATTTCGCGTCACCACGCGCGCCTGCAAGTCACGGCCGCCGGGGTCATGGTCGAAGATCTCGGGTCGGCGAACGGCACCTGGATCAACGACAAGCGCGTGCATACCGGCTTGCTCAATCCGGGTGACGAACTGCGCCTGGACACGGTGCGTTTTCTTCTGCTTTCGCCTGCTGCCCAGGTGCCCGCGGGTTCCCGCCCCGAAGAGCCGGCACCGCCAGAATCGGCCCGCAAGTCCGGTTCGAAAGCGGGCCTGGTGATCGGTGCGGTTGTCGTCCTTGCCGCGATTGCCGCCGGCGTACTGTTTTATCTCGGCAAGCTGTAGGCGCTGCTGGCTCACCGAAGCCGGAGACGCATGCGTCCCCGGCTTCGGTGAGTAGCGCCATCACAAGGGGGCAATCCGCCTTTTGGCGCCATTGGCTGCTACCGCCCGGACTCGCATCCGGATTTCACCCGGCTGTCGAGAGGAATTCAGGCAGGATTCCTGTCGAGTTCGATGCGCATCGACAAATCGATTGCGCGAACGTTCTTGGTCAACGCGCCGATCGAGATGAAATCGACCCCGGTCTCGGCAATCGACCGCACGCGGTCGATGCCAACGCCGCCGGAGACTTCGAGTTGCACGCGGCCATCGACCTCGGTGACGGCTTGCGAGAGTTCGACCAGTTCGAACTCATCGAGCATGATGCGATCCACGCCGGCGGCGAGCGCCTCGCGCAGCTCGCGGAAGTTCTCCACTTCGACTTCCACGAGGATCGATGGATGAAGCAGGCGGGCCTGCCCGGTTGCTGCAGTGATCGAACCGGCGGCGGCGATGTGGTTTTCCTTGATCAGGATGGCGTCGTACAGCCCCATGCGGTGGTTGCTGCCGCCACCGACCCGTACCGCGTATTTCTGCGCATGGCGCAGGCCGGGCAAGGTCTTGCGTGTATCCAGGATGGTCGTGCGCGTGCCGCGGACCGCGTCGACATGGGCGGCAGTGGTCGTGGCCGTCGCCGAAAGCATCTGCAGGAAATTGAGTGCACTGCGTTCGCCGCTGACGAGGGCGCGTGCGCGCCCATGCAGGACGCATAGCGTGTCGCCAGCGGCGACGCGCGAGCCTTCCGTGAACTTCCATTCGATGCTTACCGAGGGATCAATCTCGTGGAAACAGGCGTCGAACCAGGCCTGCCCACAAAGAACGGCAGCTTCCCGGGTGATCACGCGCGCTCGTGCGAAACGATCGGCGGGAAACAGATCGGCAGTCACGTCGCCACTGCCGATATCTTCTGCGAGGGCCTTGCGGGCGTCCTCCAGGACGCAATCAGGAGGATTCATCGGACGGGAATCTGCCATGCGATCTTACGGAAGGGCAGAGTAGGCGATTGGAGGAATCTGCGGAAGCCTTCATTCCACCGGGGCGGCAGTTGCAGGTGCAGGTGTTGCGCCGCCGGCGTGGGTCTGCCGCAGGCGTTCGACGATCGCATCGAGCGCGCGATCGAACAAGGGTACTTCTTCGAGCATGATCGCCGATCCGCTGCGCAATTCCGCTGCCAGTACGGCAGCGGTCTTGTCGCAGACCTTGAGGCCGCGACGGTTGACGAACAGATACTTCGAACTGATCGGACTGATCCACGAGAGTTTCGCGCGCTCGCGATTGCCAGCCTCGTCGATGAATTCGATCCAGGTGCCGACCTTCATCTGGCGTGCGGCTTCGAGCGAGGCGTCCTCGAAATCGCCGACCTCGGCGATTTCGGGCTCGATGCTGCGGGGATTCATGACGACTTCTTCGACCGGGCTTTGCGGCGCTGGTTCTGCCGCTGTCGTACCTTCCTGGGCAGTATTCGCGGATTCCGCTGCATTGGTCGCGATGACTTCCTGCGCCGTTTTCAGCTCGAAGGTCTCGCCATTGAGCAGGCCCTGGTAGAACTGGGAGAGTTCGTGCATCAGGGCGCGCACGTCGCCTTCATGATAGGCAACCGTTCCAAGGCCGTGCCGCAGCGCTTTCTCAAGCTGCGGCAGCAAGGCGTGCAATCGTGCTTTCTCGGCCTCGGTGGTCTTCGGCAGCGAACTCCAGACGAACTCATCGGCGAACCGCAACGCATTCTTCCATTCATCTGAAGCACTGCCGTGCCGCAGGTCCGTGAGGACGAGATAGTTTGCCCAGGGCCGTGAAAGCACGTTGTGCACGACCGGCGGCAGTTCGCGATTGCCGATGCGCAGCAGGATCTCGCGTGCGGCGTCGCGCCGTGCGGTATGCAGTTTCTCGCGGCCGCGCGTGACTTCGGCGGCGCGTTGTTCGGCCAGTTCGGCACGGCGGCGATGCTGGTGCAGGAATTGCTCGAAGCTGGCGAGTTCGTGCTCGATGACGGCGAGATCGTCGTCGAAATCGGAAAGCACGGTTTCCACGACCGCCTTGATGCGTTCGAAAACCTTGTTGTCGACGTCGGAATCGGCGGTCCAGCTCTTGCCGGCCTCGGCGACCGCGTCGAGCAGGCGCCGCGCAGGATGGGATTTCTGTGCGAACAGGTGCTTGTCGAGGATTGCAATCTTCAGATAAGGAATCTGCAGGCGCCCTACCAGGGCCTGGATTTCGGGCGGAAGGTTGCGATCCTTGAGGATGAACTCGAACAGCATGCCCACGAGATCGATCGTGTCCTCGTCGGCGGAAGACACGTGATGGCCGCTGGTGGTCGCGCCGCCGAGTCGTTGCACCTGATCGAGCAGTTCCTGCTTGATCTGCTGTACCGCCTGCGCCGCATCGGCCACCGAATTCGCATGCGATTGCGCGGTTTGCGTCTGGTTCTGCAGGATCGTCAGTGCGCTGAGCAGATCGGTCGGGCTCAGATTCGGCACCATCGGGCCACCGCCGAGCATGCCGGAGTAATGTTCGCCATCGCCGCCGATGCCGTCGCCGGTGTGGCGCCGGCTCGCCAGCAGATTGCGCAGGGTGCCGTAGAGTTCGGCCTGGATCTCGGCCGCCATGGGATCGTAATGCTGTCCGGCATAGCTGCCCGCCACGGCATTCGCGGGTTCACCGCCATCGCGCACCGGCGGTTCGGCGCCAGCGGGTGTCGCAGGCCCGGAAGACGACCGCCGTGCGGCGGATTGCGGGACTTGCGGACGTGCCTGTGGCAGCACGCCGGCACGGATCAGCTCGATGTTGACTTCTTCGTACAGCGGTTCGAGACCCGCCATGACGTAGCGATCGAACAGCTTGTAGATGATCAGCTTGACCTGCAGGTTGAGCTCGAACTCGTGCATCGCGAGGCGGAATGCCTGGCATAGCGGAGCCGGGCCGATCGGATTGCTTGCATCCTCGACGACGGCGCCACCGCTGATCACCGACAGGCGCTGATTGACCAGATAGAGCGAGCGCGCCAGCCGGTTCTCGGCTTTTGCGACCATGCTCGAGATCGCCAGCGATTCTTCCAGTTCCTGGTCGTCGACGAGCGACAGGCCGCCGCCGCTCTGGCTGGCGAGTTCCGGTCTTACCGGGCGCAGCTTGCCCTCCGCGAATTCCCCGAAGATGCGTGCCAGTTGTTCCTGGAACA
>JBEBXZ010000106.1:0-6361 GCA_040391335.1 Dokdonella fugitiva
GGCAAACTGGCGCTGTGGCGCAACCTTTTGCAGTGCTTCTTCCATCGCCGGATCGCTGTAGCCGGACCCGTTCTTTAACAGGTGAATGCGCAGCATCGTCATCAGCGCATATGGACGCCGTCCCTTGCCCGCCTTCGGATGCACCGGCTCGACCAGCTCCAGCAGCGCATGTCACGGCACCATCCGATCCATCTCCGACAGGAGCACGCCACGCCACTTGCGTTTGCCGACGTACTTGGCGTCCGAGAAACTCATCCGGGTCATCGAGGGATTCCGTTGATCTTTATGGTAACAATTGCACTATGTTGCAGGCAGCTTGCTCAAGCCTGCTCTGGATCAGTCTACCGCGGGACGTGCGGCTCGTTGGATTGGGGCGCCGTGTTCGAAAGCGCCGGTCATGCGGTTGATTTCGGTATTACGCGCTGCAATCGATTTGGCGGTGTTGTGCCAGGTTGCCCAAGGCACTGGTATTGAAAACCCGCAGGAAACCGCGTTAGGTTCGGATTCGAGCGCTCAAACTGCGCGAAGCCCTCTTGGATCCGCTATCCGGCGGCTCTCCTCTCCAACTGAAGTCACCGCTGCCCATGGACCGATTGATGTTGATGCATTCGTTCCGCCAGGTGGTCGCGCTCGGCGGCTTCAGCCGGGCAGCGCTTGCACTGGGCGTGGCACCGACGACGTTGAGCAAGCAGGTGCGCGCGCTCGAAGCGCATCTTGGGACGGCATTGATCCAGCGCACGACGCGCCGCATGGCCCTTACCGATGCCGGGCGCGACTATTACGACGAATGTTGTCGGCTGCTGGATGGCATCGAGTCGCTTGAGCATGGCGTGCGCCAGCGTTCCGGGGAAATCCATGGTCGATTGCGCGTCAACGCGCCGGTGTCTTTCAGTCTTGTCGTGCTGGTGCCGCTCATCGCGCGCTTCATGGCGGATTATCCAGCGATCGCGCTCGATCTGGTGATGGACGATCGCCTGCTCGACATCGTTGGCGAAGGTTTCGACGTGGCGATCCGGCTGCGCGGGACTTTGGATGACTCCACTCTCGTCGCGCGACGGCTGGCCACGCTGGATCAGATCCTGTGCGCCAGTCCGGGATATCTGGAGCAAGCAGGTCATCCAGCCACGCCGGGTGATCTGGCGCATCACGCACTCCTTGCGTATAGCCATGCGCAATCACCGGCCATGTGGGATTTCCATCACGTCGATGAGAGGGTGTCGATCCGCGTTGGTGTGCCGCGAATCCGCATCAACAACAGTAGCGCGCTGCGCGAACTGCTGGTCGCGGGCATGGGCATCGGCAGCCTGCCCGCGTTTCTCGCTGATCCCGAGTTGGCCAATGGGCGACTTCAACGCGTGCTGCCGCAATACTCACTGCCGCAGCGGCACGTGCATGCCATGCATCCGGGCAATCGCCACATGCCGCCCAAGGTGCGGGCGTTTCTGGATTTCCTTTCCGGGCATCTGCCTGCATCGATGCGCGCGATTGCTGACCAACCGGCACAACATAGCTGACCGGCGGGTGCTGTATCGGCAAGGGACGTTCACGGATGCTGGCGAACCTCTTTCGCCAGGTACATCCCGATGAAGCACTCACTTGCAAGACTCGCCGCGCTGACCTTCGCCTGCGCATTCTCCTTGCCCGCTTTTCCACACGAAACGCGTGACCGTGCGGTGCCCGATACTGCGCAAGTGGGCCGCAGCCCCTGGGGTGCCCAGGACGAGATCGGACGCCTCAACCTGATGACCGATGCGACGCGGGCCGGAGTCATGGCGCGTGTAGCCGGCGGCAAGGTGTATGACCTGGCCACCGAATACTTCATCGGCATGCCAAGCTGGCAGGCAGCGGGCGACCCGCACTACCAGTTCTGGATGACCCATACCCCGCGCGGCACCGAGGTCGACGATCCGCTGAGTGTGGGAAAAAAGATGAATGCGCACGTGAGTTACACCGGCTCGGCCTTCTCGATGTACAGCCACACGGGCACGCACATCGATGCGCTCAATCATTTCGGTATTGGCGGGCGCATCTACAACGGCTTCTCGGCTGACGAGCATCTGGGTGATCGTGGCTGGAAGAAGACCGGAATGGAAAAGATTCCACCGATCGTGGCGCGTGGCGTGTTGCTGGATATTGCTGCGACCAAGGGCCAGGCGATGCTGTCCGATGGCTATCGCGTCACCGTGGATGACATCAAGGAAACACTGGCGCGCCAGAAACTATCACTGCGCCAGGGGGACGTTGTCCTTATCCGCACCGGCCGAATGAAACTGTTCGAGCAGGCGGACAAGTACATGCGGAACCCGCCGGGTCTGGGCATTGCAGCGGCGCGCCATCTGGTCGACAAGGGCGCGATGATCGTCGGCGCCGACAACCTCAGCTTCGAGGCGTTTCCTTCCGAGGTTGAAGGCGACTACGTACCCTTGCATACCTTCCTGCTTGCCCAGCATGGCGTGCCGATCATCGAGCTGGCGGTACTGGACGAACTGGCGGCTGATGGAGTTTACGAGTTCGCCTTCATCGCCACGCCGCTGAAGATCCGTGGGGGTGACGCCGCACCCATGCGCCCGATAGCGCTGCCGTTGAGGCGTCTGGAAGTCTGACCGCTTATTCGACAAGCATTTCAGTCGCCGCTGATGATCGAAGGCCCCTTGCCGTACGCCTTCTCGTACACGCCTTTCCCGGCGCGGCGGTATTGCGTGAAGCCGTGTTTTTCGGCGTGTTTATCGCCGAGCCGGTGCGCCTGCCCGGATACCACGCTGGGGGCGCTGATCACGCGGTGCAGGGGCCCGGCGCAGTCGGTGCAGTGCTGCAGCGGGGCATCGGAAAGGCGCTGCAGGACTTCGATGCCGTTGCGGCAGGTCGCGCAGCCTTCACCTTCGGGAGCGTATTGATAGATCGGCATGAAGCGAAGAATGCGTCCGTTGCCTGGAAGATCAAGCCTGATCGTATTCGTCGGCGTTCATGCTGCCTTGCGCCCGCGCGAAATCTTCCATGTGTTTCCAGCGGTTGACGATCTTGCAGAACAGTTCGGCGGTTCGTTCGGTGTCATACACCGCCGAGTGCGCCTGGTTCGCATCCCAGCCGATCCCGGCGGCAACGGTCGCACGGCCAAGTACGGTCTGGCCGTAGGCGAGGCCACCCAGGGTCACGGTGTCGAAATTGCTGAACGGGTGGAATGGATTGCGCTTGTGTCCGGTGCGACGCACCGCGGCATTCAGGAAGCCGAGGTCGAAAGCCGCGTTGTGGCCGACGAGGATCGCGCGCTGGCAGTCGGTTTCCCGCATGGCCTTGCGCACGGGAGTGAACACGTGCTCGAGCGCCGCGCGTTCCTCCAGCGCATTGCGGAACGGGTGGTCGGGATCGATCCCGGTGATCTCGAGCGCGCGCGGGTCGATATGCGCACCCGGAAATGCTTCGACGTGCGTTGATACGGCCGGTTGCGGATAGAGGAATCCGTGCTCGTCCATGCCGATCACGATCACCGCGATTTCCAGCAAGGCATCGCGTTCAGAGTCGAAACCACCGGTTTCGACATAGAAAACAACAGGGACAAAGCCACTGAACCGCTCGGCTATGCGTACGACAGAGGAGGATGAAGGCATCCCGCTAGGATAGCTGATCCGTCCCGGGCCCGCGCGGTTGCTCACGATTCCGCAGCGACAACTCCTGCCTTGCTGTCGGGGAAGATCGCGCCTCTCTGCAAAGAGAAAAGCGCAGGCCTGAATGTTTCGATCGTCCAATCGCCATGAGTAGTTTTTGTGAAGGGTTTGCGACGGTTGCGCGTCGCGCCGGGCAGCCGGGCGCGACGTGGCTGCCGTCAAGCGTGGATGTCGCACGGAATCGGCATTTCGAGCTGTCACGAAGATGCTACGGGACTGAAAAGGTTTGGTAACAAATCGTCCCTAACCTGCGCGACATTCCAACCCCGACGAGAGTGCTCACCATGAAGCGCCACACCCCCCGATTGCTTGCTTTCGCGATTGCCGCAACGCTTGCAGGCCAGGCCCATGCCGAAATCGCGCTCGACGTGATTTTCGGCAGCGAAGTCAGCCTTGAGGGTCTTATCCAGGCCGATGGCAACTGGTACAGCAATGACAAGGCCGATCTGAACGCCGGAAGCGAAGGCATCAACGGCAAGGACAGCGAGTTCGAGATGCGCCGATCGGAAATCGTCCTCAAGGGCAAGGGAACGATGTTCGACTGGGTACTCGGATATGACGGCAAGGCGGACAAGTTTCTCGATGCCAACGTCAAGTGGAAGCTCGGCACGAACTACCTGACGGTCGGTCAGTACAAGCAGCCGAACAGTCTCGAGGAACTGAGCAGCACCAAGAACAATGACTTCATATCGAAGGCGATGGTCACCAATCTGTTCGGTGTCGCGCGCCGCACCGGTATCGCCTACGGCGATGATCTTGGCGACTTCGGCTATACGGCCAGCTACTTCGGACGCGAGCTGACGCGCAATCTTGCGCAGGGCCAGGGTTTTGGCGGGCGCTTCTACTACGCGCCGATTCGCGACAACGGAAACATCCTGCATTTTGGCGTATCGGCGATCGACTACGACACCGATGCTGATACGCAGCGCTGGCGCGTGCGTCCGGATGCGGATCTGTCGACCGTGCGTCTGGTCGATACCGGCAACATCCTCGATACGGACCGCATCCGCACGGTGGGTGTGGAAGGTCTGTGGGCCAGCGGCCCGTTCAAGGTCCAGGCCGAGTACATGCGTTCGCGCACCTCGCGTACGGATGCTTCGACCGCGTCGGATTTCACCGGGGACAGCTGGTATGTCTACGGCGTGTGGAACCTGACCAGGGAAACCTGGGGCTACAAGGCGGGCGTGCCGACCACGCCGTTGCCGAACAATCCGGAATCCGGCATGTGGCAACTCGGTCTGCGCTACGACAAGACCAACCTCAATGACGGTGCGGTGCAGGGCGGCGAGCAGGACAACCTGACGGTCGGCGTCAACTGGTACTGGCGCTCCAACTTCAAGTTCATGGCGAACTACGTGCGCGTCAACAGCACGCGCCGCGACATCGACGACGATCCGAACATCGTCGAAGCGCGCGCGCAGTTCTACTGGTAATACCTTCGCGGTTCGTTGCCGCGGCAGGCTCTCCCACGACTTCCCTCCCTCATTGGCCAGTCGTATTCAAGGCGATGTGCATTGCACATCGCTTTTTTTTTCAATCCGTCCTGCGCTTTCCCGCTGAAGTTGCCACGAAGCCTTTCAGGCCGGCGTCTTCTCGCGGTATGCGCAGAGGTCGCGGATCACGCATCGGGGGCAATCCGGTTTGCGCGCCTTGCACACATAGCGTCCGTGCAGGATCAGCCAGTGGTGGGCATCGAGGCGGAATTCCGCGGGAATCACCTTCACGAGTTTGTCTTCGACCGTGCGCACGTCCTTGCCCCTGGCGAGCCCCGTGCGATTGCTGACGCGGAAGATATGCGTATCGACCGCGATCGTCGGTTCGCCGAAGGCGGTATTCAGCACGACGTTTGCGGTCTTGCGTCCGACGCCTGGCAGCGCTTCAAGCGCGGCGCGATCACGGGGCACTTCGCCACTGTGCTGCTCGACGAGGATGCGGCAGGTCGCGATCACGTTCTTCGCCTTCGCATTGAACAGGCCGATCGTCGAGATGTAGCGCTTCAGGCCTTCCTCGCCGAGATCGAGGATTGCCTGCGGCGTATTCGCAGCCGGATACAGGCGCCGCGTCGCCTTGTTCACCCCCACGTCCGTCGCCTGCGCCGAAAGGATGACGGCGATCAGCAGCTCGAAGGGCGTCGTATAGTCGAGTTCAGTGGTCGGATGGGGGTTGAGTTCGCGCAGTCGCGTGAACATCTCCACAATATTTTCCCGCTTCATGTCGTCGGCGATCCCCCGTTGCCACCCGCGCGCCGTGCTTTTCCTCGTGCGATCGCTTCGAGCACCGCATTGCGGCTGATCGGCGGCGTCGCGGAAGCGGGTAAACCCTGGGTGGACGCAAGGCTGGAAAGCTTTTCCTCTCGCGCTGGCTCAAGTCGCCGCGCGCGCGCTTCGTAGCGTGTGCGTGCATGCGCGGCGCGCACGAGCACGGCCTCTCGTGGCAAGGGCAGCGGTGCGATCGACACCATCGAAATGCAATCGACCGGGCAGGGCGGAATGCACAATTCGCATCCTGTGCATTCGGCGTTGATGATCGTATGCATGCGCTTGGCGGTTCCCACGATCGCATCGACCGGGCAGGCCTGGATGCATTTGGTGCAGCCGATGCAGGCGTCCTCGTCGATCACCGCAATCGTCGGCGCCGATTCCATGCCGTATGCCGGATCCAGCGGTTTTGCCGCGCGACCCAGCATTTTCGCCAGGGCG
>JBEBXZ010000107.1:0-6339 GCA_040391335.1 Dokdonella fugitiva
GTGCAACTGTGCGAGCAAACGGAACTCGCGAAAGCCGCGTGTGCGCGAGCGCCCCGTCCACAGATAGTGATCCGCATTGAAGCGTGCAACGAGACCGCCACGATGGTAGTGGCGCAACACGCAGGCACCGAAAGGCGCATCGAAGAAAGTCACCGTGCCGCGTCCGGCCACCGGAGCCGCGGCAGCGAGCCTCGCTTGCCAGTGTGCGGGCTCGAACCACGCTTCCTCGACGCGCGGGATCCTGCGCGCATCGAAAATGATTGCGCCGCTGCTGGTGGGCTGGACTTGCGCCTGGATCATCGCTCTGCCAAGGTTCGACGCCGCAACGCGGCGCTCTGCCGCCAAGTTTACCCGCATGTCGATTCCGTATTCGTTACCTGCCCGGCGCCTGGCGCGATCGGCTTCCCGTTGCGCGAGGCAAGCCACGCCACATGGCCAGCCTGAGTTCTTCGCACGAAATTCATTCCCGGCCTGGATGCCACCACTTCAACAGGCTGCTCGTTGCGATGCGTAAGAAGACCCTCGTCGACACCGAACAGCCGCCTGAATCCCTGTGCCTGCTGCGCACCTCGGCGATCGGTGACGTCACGCATGTCGTGCCGATCATCAATACGCTGCAGGCGCATTGGCCGGATACCCGGATCACCTGGCTGATCGGCAAGCTCGAACACCGTCTGGTGGGCGATCTTGCCGGCGTCGAGTTCATCATTTTCGACAAGGCGGCGAAGCGCGAGGGCTTCCGCGCGGTCAAGGAAAAGCTTGCGGGACGTCGTTTCTCCGCGTTGCTGCATATGCAGATCGCCTTGCGCGCGAACCTGCTGAGCATGCTGGTCAAGTCTCCTTTGCGCATCGGCTATGATCGCGCGCGCTCGAAGGATCTGCACGGATTTTTCATCAACTGCCGGATTCCCGCGCGCAGCGGCGAACACGTGCTGGATGCGATGGCCAGCTTCCTCGAACCGCTCGGATTGCGGCAGGAAGCCGTGCGCTGGGATATTCCGATTCCTGATTCCGCCCAGGAATTCGCCGATCGCCACCTGCCGATCGGTCCGCGCACCTTGCTGATCAGTCCCGCTTCGAGTCATCGCCTGCGCAACTGGCGTCCCGAGCGATACGCCGCGGTAGCCGATCACGCGGCACTCGAGATGGGATGGCGTGTCGTGCTTTGCGGCGGACCGAGCGCCTTCGAGCGCGAATTCGGCGACGAAATCATCAGCCATATGCAGGCGCATCCGGTCGACCTGATCGGCAAGGACACGCTCAAGCAGTTGCTGGCGCTGTTGCGCCGCGCCGATCTCGTGCTTGCTCCGGATTCGGGCCCGATGCATATGGCAAACGCCGTCGGCACGCCGGTGCTCGGCCTGCATGCCACAAGCAATCCGAACCGTTCCGGGCCGTATTCCGACCGGCAATGGTGCGTCGACCGTTATGATGCCGCCGCGCGAAAATTCCGCGGGAAACCTGCCGATCAGCTGGCATGGGGCACCAAACTGGAGCATGTCGGCGTCATGGACCTGATCGAAGTCGAGGATGTGATCGAACGTCTCGACGCGTTTGCGAGCCAGCTCCCTCCAGGCTGAAAACAGGCTTACCTGAACGAAGTACCCCCTGGCTGCTGGTTTGGGTGGTCAACTCCAATTGTGCAGCGCATCATTGCGTCATGATGTCGTTCAGAGAATCCACGCCGTGGAGAAAACCCTCGTTGGCTGAACATCCGTCGCCACGAAGACCGCCACCTCGCACCCGTTTCGAATCCACGGGCGCACTGTCGCGCAAGCCGCACGGGAAATCCTTCCTCACCCGCGACGGCGCGCCATTGCTGCTGCGCCCGATCGAGATCGACGACGCGGAGGCGCTGATCCGTGCGTTCGGGCGCATGACGCCCGAACAGATCCGCCTGCGCGTATTCCATACGCTGACCGAACTGCCGATGCCGATCGCGCGTTATCTGTGCAAGGCCGATCCGGAAACAGTCGCGGCTTTCGTCGTGACCGACCCCGATGGAATCGAGATCCGGGGCGAGGCGCGGGTGTATTTTGATCCGGTCACCGAACAAGCGGAATTCGCGATCGCGCTTGATCCGGCTTTTGTGGGTCGCGGCGTTGGCCATGCGCTGATGAGCCAATTGATCGCAAGCTGCCGCGAACATGGCATGCGCAGCGTCTGGGGCGACGTGCTCAGCGAGAACGTCGCGATGATCGATCTCGGTGAACGCCTCGGCTTCACGCGGCAGGTGGTTCCGGGCGACCCGGGGCTATTGCGGCTGACGCTCGCACTCGACTGAGGTTTCCGATCCTGCGGCACGGATCGCTTTTTTCCCCGCGATGATTCATGTTGCGCTCCTGATACCGCGCAGCAACCGAAACCGCATGAGCGACATCACCAACGCAACACCGCCTCTCAGCGAAGCCCTCGGCAGTGTTCACACCACGAATTTCCCGAACCTGCTGCGCCAGCTCGGCGCCTGCCTGCTGGTCACGACCTATCAGGCCGGCAAGCTGGTCATCCTTCGCCCGGATGGCAGCACCATCAATACGCATTTCCGCAGTTTCAACCGACCGATGGGACTGGCCGTCGATCGCCAGCGCCTCGTACTCGGAGCGCAGATGGAAATCGCGGAATTCCGCAACATGCCCGATGTCGCGCCGCGCCTGCACACACCGCCGCGCCACGATGCCGTGTATATGGCACGGCGAGCGCATATCACCGGAGCGATCGATATCCACGAGATGGCCTGGGATGCCGATGGCGCATTGTGGTTCGTCAATACCGCGTTTTCCTGCCTGTGCACGCTGGATGAGGTTTCGAGTTTCGTGCCACGCTGGCGCCCGAACTTCATCAGCCACTACTCGCCCGAGGATCGCTGTCACCTCAACGGCCTCGGCATGCGCGACGGCAAACCTCGCTACGTCACCGCGCTCGGCGAGACCAGCAATGCGCGCGGCTGGCGCGCCAATAAACGCGACGGCGGCATTCTCATGGATGTGCCGGGCAACGAAGTCATCACGCGCGGCCTTTCGATGCCGCATTCGCCGCGCTGGCATGACAATCGTCTCTGGGTACTCGAATCGGGCCGTGGGGCACTGGTCACGATCGATCCGGAATCAGGTGTCAAAACGGACGTCGCTCGCGTCCCGGGTTTCGCCCGCGGTCTCGATTTCGTTGGACCGGTCGCCTTCATCGGCTTGTCCCAGCTACGCGAGACGAACGCGTTCACCGATATCCCGCTGACCGAAGAGAACTCCGATCGCCTGAGCGGCATCTGGGCCGTGCATACCGGCACCGGCAACACGATCGGCCTGCTCAAGTTCACCGGTGGCGTGCAGGAAATCTTCGCCGTGCAGGCGATCGCCGGCATCCTGTTTCCCGAAATCATCCAGGAAGGCGATTTGCTGAGCACGGCCTATGCCCTGCCCGATGCCGCCCTGCGCGACGTGCGCTTTTGCGATCCTGATCCATCCGGGACTGCCCCCGAAAACCGCTGATCCGGCGCAGATCATGCGCAGCGTGCGGTACGAGTAAGCAAGGCCATAGGTCTGGCCGGCTTCTGCGGCCGGATCCGCCCGGTTCGCGGTAAACTGCGCTCCCCGCGCCGGGCATGCATCGTGTCCGGCGCTGTTGCTGCCTGCAGGATCCATGACTTCCAACGCCCTGATCACCGCCACGTTGCCGGCTTCGCCGAAGCAGCGTCGCCACTGGAACACCCCGTACGGATCATCACTTGCGCTGGCACTCGCCGAAACCGGGCAGCGCCACGCCGGGCTCGTCGTGGTGGTCACGCGAGACACGCATTCCGCGCATGCGCTCGAAACCGAAATCGGCGTATTCGCCAGCGCTGATCTCGAAGTCCTGCAGTTTCCCGATTGGGAAACCCTGCCCTACGACCTGTTCGCACCACATCCGGATATCGTTTCGCAGCGCGTCGCCGCGCTCTATCGCCTGCCGTCGCTGAAACGCGGCGTACTGATTGTTCCGGTCGCGACGCTGATGCAGCGCCTCGCGCCGCGCAGCTATATCAGTGGCTCGGGACTCGTGCTCGAGCGCAAGCAGCATTTCGATCTCGGCGAAGAACAGCGCCGGCTCGCCGCGACCGGCTACCGCAACGTGCCGCAAGTCGCCGAACCCGGCGATTTCGCCGTGCGTGGCGCGATCCTCGACATCTTCCCGATGGGCAGTCCCGAACCGTACCGCATCGAACTGTTCGACGACGAAATCGATTCGATCCGCACCTTCGACCCCGAATCGCAACGTTCGGCGCAAAAGGTCGACAGCGTGCGCCTGCTGCCGGCACGCGAATTCCCGCTCACCGAGGAAACCTCACGCGCCTTCCGCAACACCTTGCGCGAACGCTTTCCGATCGATCCCCGCCGCTGCCCGCTCTATCAGGACATCAAGGAAGGCACCGCACCGGCCGGCATCGAGTACTACCTTCCGCTGTTCTTTGCCGACAGCGTCTTTGGTACGACCGAAACGCTGTTCGACTATCTCGCTCCCGGCGCGCTGTTCGTGGTCGGCGAAGGCGCGCTCGAAGCGGGCGAACACTTCTCGATCCAGGCCCAGGAACGCTACGAACAACGCGCGCATGACGTCGAGCGCCCGATCCTGCCGGTCGCCGAGCTGTATCTTTCCGCGCAGGAATTGCGCGAGCGCCTGAACCTGCAACTGCGCATCGATCTGGTCGCCAAGGGCAGCGATGAGCGCGCGACCGATCTCGGCACGCAACCGGCCCCGTCCGTGCCGCTCAACCGCAAGAACGAGGCACCCGCCGAAGAACTGCAGCGTTTCCTCGCCGCGTACGCGGGACGCGTGCTGATTGCCGCCGATTCGGCCGGTCGCCGCGAAGCCTTGATCGAGCAACTGGCGAGCGCGGGCTCCCGGCCGGTCGCCATCGCCAGCTGGCGCGCATTCACCGAAGACACCAGGCTCCGTTTCGGCATCACCCTCGCGGCGCGCGAGCAGGGTTTTGCCCTCGACAAGCCCGCGTTATGCGTGCTCACGGAACGCGAACTGCTGGGCGAGCGCGCGCAACAGAGTCGCCGGCGCAAGCGCGCGGCGCGCGATCCCGAAGCGGTCATCCGCGACCTCAACGAACTCGCGATCGGTGCGCCGATCGTGCACATGGATCACGGCGTCGGCCGCTATCACGGCCTGCTCAAGCTCGACGTCGGCGGCCAGGACGGCGAGTTCCTCGCCATCGAATACGCCAAGGGCGACAAGCTCTACGTGCCTGTCGCGCAACTGCATCTGGTCAGCCGCTATTCGGGCACCGCGCCCGAGCTTGCGCCGCTGCATTCGCTCGGCGGCGAAGCCTGGGAACGCGCCAAGAAGCGCGCGGCAGAGAAGGTGCGCGACGTCGCCGCGGAACTGCTCGCGATCTATGCGCAGCGCGAGGCGCGTCCAGGCACCGCGATGACCATCGACCGCGTCATGTACGACCAGTTCGCCGCGGCATTTCCGTTCGAGGAAACACCCGATCAGTTGCAGGCGATCGAGGCGGTGATCGCCGATCTCGCGCGGCCGCGACCGATGGATCGCGTGGTCTGCGGCGACGTCGGCTTCGGCAAGACCGAAGTCGCGTTGCGTGCGGCTTTCGTCACCGCGATCTCCGGCAAGCAGGTCGGCATCCTCGCGCCGACCACGCTGCTCGCCCAGCAGCACTACCAGAATTTCCGCGACCGTCTCGCCGACTGGCCGATCCGCGTCGAGGTGCTGTCACGCTTCAAGTCGAAGAAGGAAACAGACGCCGCGCTGTCCAAGCTCGCCGAAGGCCAGATCGACATCATGATCGGCACCCACAAGCTGTTGCAGCCGGACGTGAAATTCAAGGATCTCGGCCTGCTCATCGTCGACGAGGAGCAGCGCTTCGGCGTGCGCCAGAAGGAACAGTTGAAGAAGCTGCGTGCCGAAGTCGATCTGCTGACGCTGACCGCGACGCCGATTCCGCGCACGCTCAACATGGCGATGGCCGGCCTGCGCGATCTCTCGATCATCGCCACGCCGCCGGCGCATCGCCTCGCGGTCAAGACCTTCATCGGCTCCTGGGATGTGGCACTGATCCGCGAGGCGTTCCAGCGCGAACTGCAGCGTGGTGGCCAGGTGTACTTCCTGCACAACGAAGTCGACACGATCGAGGAGACCGCGCGCGAGCTGCAGGAACTGGTTCCCGATGCACGCATCCGTTTTGCCCACGGCCAGATGCCGGAACGCGAGCTCGAACAAGCGATGCTCGATTTCTATCGCCAGCGCTACAACGTGCTGGTCAGCACCACAATCATCGAATCCGGCATCGACGTGCCGAGTGCCAACACCATCATCATCAATCGCGCCGACCGCTTCGGT
>JBEBXZ010000108.1:0-6319 GCA_040391335.1 Dokdonella fugitiva
AGACCAGCAGGCCGAGAAGGGGCACCAGCAGGACGAGAAAACTCGGGATCGCCAGGATCAGTCCATCGATCAGATATGCCGCACAACGCCGCCAGAATCCGGCGTGGACCGCCGTCCCGGATGGCAGTCGTGCCGATGTGTCGGCAGCCACATCGAAACCCTGGGCGATCGCTTCGAAACCGTTGCCCGCAGGTGCCGCGGGTGCCGGCGCCGGCACCTCGGCCGGCACCGGTGCACGGATGAAGCTGCGCCAGTCCGCGCTGCCGACGGCGGCGACCTGGATATTCGACGGCCAGATACCGCTGCGCACCTGCTTTTCGACGTATGCCTGCGGCAGGGGTCCGCGCGGGCGTTGATCGAGCAGGACGAACAGGCTGCCGTTGGCATCGACCGGGTGGATCTCGATCGCCGCGCCGAGCGCGGCCGCGCCATCACGCATCGCTTCCAGAGCGGCGAGATCGCCGCTTTCCTTGATCGCGATCGGCGCGCGCGCAAGCACTTCGGCGTGCAGGCGCGCGGCGTCGATGCGGAAATATCCGGCCAGCGCCGGCCAGGTCGTCGCCGGGTCGAACCCCGGCAGCAGATCCCCGATCAGGACCAGGGCATATCGGCTTTCCGTCATCGCAACTTCCCCATTTTCAACACGTGATTGCCCTGCCCGGCCGAAAGGTCGGGCGATGCCGGGACCGGCACCTCATTCCTGACGTTCGAGTACCGCCGTGACCCCCATGCCACCGGCCGTGCAGATCGAGATCAGGCCACGTCCCGATCCCTTCTCCTCGAGCAGCTTCGCCAGCGTGGCGACGATGCGCGCACCGGTCGCCGCGAACGGATGGCCGAGCGCGAGGCTCGATCCGTTGACGTTGAGTTTGGCGGGATCGATGGAACCGAGTGCCCCGTCGCGACCGAGCCGGTTCCTGCAGTAGTCCTCGGATTCCCAGGCGCGCAGCGTGCACAGCACCTGCGCGGCGAAGGCCTCGTGGATTTCGTAGAAATCGAAATCCTGCAGCGTGATGCCCAATGCATCGAGCATGCGCGGCACGGCCACGGTCGGCGCCATCAGCAGGCCTTCCCCGTGCGTGAAATCGACAGCCGCCACTTGCGAGCAGGTGATCCATGCCTGGATCGGCAAGCCGCGTTCCGCCGCCCATTCCTCGCTGGCCAGCAGCACCGCCGAAGCGCCATCGGTCAGTGGCGTCGAATTGCCCGCGGTCAACGTGCCATGGCCCGAGGTGCGATCGAACGCGGGCTTGAGCGAAGCGTATTTTTCGAGCGTCGTATCCGGGCGCAGGATGTTGTCGCGATCGAGGCCGCGGAACGGCACGACGAGGTCCTTGAAGAAGCCGCGCGCATAGGCCGCGGCGGCCTTCTGGTGACTCTCCCAGGCGAGCTGGTCCTGTGCTTCGCGCGTGATGTTCCACTCGCGCGCCATCAGCTCGCAGTGGTCGCCCATCGACTTGCCCGTGCGCGGCTCGGCCACGCCGGGAAACGAGGGCGCAAGCTCGCCGATCGAGAAACCCTTGATCGCCGACTTGAACTTGTCGACCGGCTTCTTCGCGCGATTCACCGCGAGCAGGCGCTGCTGCAGCGCGCGCCCGTAGACGATCGGCACGTCGCTCGTGGTGTCGCTGCCGCCAGCGATGCCGGCCGCGATCTGGCCGGTCGCGATCTTGTTCGCGATGAGGATCGCGTTGTCGAGCCCGGTGCCGCAGGCGCGCGCCGTGGTGATGCCCGGCGTGGTCGGCGCGAGGCCGGACGACAGCGTGGCCTCGCGTGCGAGGTTCCACTCCGACGAATGCTTGATCACCGCGCCGAAGGCGACTTCACCCAGCTCGACGCCATGCAGGCCGAAGCGCTCGACGAGCGAACCGAGGGTCTTGACCGCCATGCCGAAGTTGCCGATGTCGGCATACGCGGTGTTGTTGCGGCAGAACGGAATACGCACGCCGCCGATAACACCGACTCGTTTGATCGAAGTCACGTCCATCCTTCGCGCAGGGGAACAGAATGCGGCTGCTATTATGCAACGCATACGCCACCGATGCCTCATTGGATGTCTTCGCCGATGCCCTTCGTTTTCGATCAGCTCCGCCTGCAGCAGTTGGCAACGCAACGCAACGCGGACTACCGGTCGGCCGCGCCATTCCCGCACGTCGTCATCGACGACTTCCTGGAGACCGATGCGGCGAACGCGCTCGCGCGCTGTTTCCCGAGCCCCGATGACGACATGGGCTGGGATCACTACGGCGCGGAAAACTACGAAGTGAAGATGAGCTCGGCGCGGGAGGAGCTGTTTCCGCTGCCATTGCGGCGCGCGATCCACGAACTGAATTCCGGCGTGTTCGTGAGCTTCCTCGAACAGCTGACCGGCATCGAGCACCTGCTGCCGGATCCGCATCTTGCCGGCGGCGGCCTGCACCTGACGCGCAGGGGCGGCCATCTCGGCATCCATGCCGATTTCAACTGGCATGAACGCCTGCAGGCGCACCGCCGCATCAACCTGCTGATCTATCTCACGCCGCAATGGACGGACGCCTGCGGCGGCGAACTGGAACTGTGGGATCGCAAGGCGGTCGGCTGCGAGCGCGTGGTCGCGCCGCTGTTCAATCGTGCGGCGATCTTCGACACCACCTCGGACAGCTTCCACGGCCATCCGAAGCACTGGGCATCGGACGCGAACCGCCAGTCCATCGCGCTCTACTACTACACGAGTTCGCGTCCCGACGTGGAACTGCGCTCCCCGCACAACACGTTGTACAAGGGCTACCACGTTCCCTGAACGACGTCGGCGCGATGAGCGGCATCATCGCGCCGGAACAGGCGCATGGCGTACGACGTGAAGCACGCCGCACGCCGCCTCCGGCTTACTCCGGGAGAGGTCCCCAGGCGTCCTCGTTGCCTTTCCACAAGCCGAGGAACCACTTGCGGAACATCTCGATCTCCTCGCCGCGCGAGTCGTCCGCCATCGACTGCCAGAACGCCATCGGCGCGACCGTGCCGGTCACCACGTCCATGATGCCGTCGAACAATTCCGTCCACAGCGGCGAATAGGCGATGCGTTCGGCCAGGGCCTGCTTCTGCGCGCGCAAGGCATCAAGATCCACATCGCCACCGCGCCGGACGGCCACTGCCTGCACCCACGGCGAATCCGACAGCAGCAGCAGCAGGTCGAAACCGGCCTTGTCGAGGAAAACGCTGACTTCCTCGGGGCAAGAGAACTGGTTGCGCGCGACGTCCTTGCGCTGTGCGTGATCAGCTTGCGCGTGTTGCGCGATCTCGAGCGAATAGCGCTTCCAGCCGACCTTGCTCGCCATGTTCCAGACGTCGAAATACAGAAGGCCACCGGGCTTCAGCACGCGCGCCATGTCCTGCAGGTAAAGGAAGAAGTCTTCCTTGTCCATGTGGATGAACACGGCCGTGCAGTAGGCCTTGTCGAAGCTGGCATCGGACAGCGGCTGCAAGCTGGAACGATGCAACTCGGTCAAACCTATGTTCGGCAACGCGGACAGGCGGCCGCGCGCGACATCGAGCATGTTCGACGAGATGTCGCAACCTTCCCAGTGCGCCACGTGCGGCGCCAGTTCCCGACCGATGCGACCCACGCCGCAGCCGAGTTCCAGAATGCGGTCGCTGGCCTGCAGATCGAGCGCAGCCGTCGTCTGCCGGGCCGCATAGATGCCGGTCAGGCGTGCGGTTTCCTCGTTCGTGCTGCCATCGACGGCGATGAACGCACTCTCGGGCGTCGCCGCCTTGTCGTTCCAGAAACTCTTGTAGTTCTTCTGCGAATCCATGGTTTGCGCGCGTGGGGAAAAGAGCCGGATTGTACACCGCGCCTCCCGCAGGCGGGCCTGCGGGCCCGGTATGCGACGCCGGACCACGCCGGCACCGATGCTACAATCTTCGCCCGCACCGTCCTTGCCGCCATCCGCGTGAGCGATCTCCTGCATTGTCCCGCCCTGCTCGCCATCGAGTGCGAACAGGCCGAACCGCCCGCACGCCATGTGCTCGATCGCGTCGAAGCCGAACAGTTCGGCGCGGCGCTCGCTGCCGACCTGTCCAAGCTGATTGATGGCATCGACGGCTTCGATCTCGTGTGTGTCGGCGCACTCTACGACCAGGCACAGATCCTGCGCCCGGGCTGGCCCGTGCATGCGGCGCTGGCCGATCTGCATACACGCCTTGGCGCCGGCGAGCGCGACGCGCGCGTCGTCTCGATCGGTGCGCACGAGGGCCGGATGCCAGCACCGGCTCTCGATCCCGACCCACGCCTGCATGGCAGCGCGATGCTGCTGATGCCGTGGCTGTTGCGTGGCGAACGCGAACAGGTCGCAGAAATCGGTGCGCGCCTCGAACAGGATCTGCTCGATCGCGGCATGGCCGGCGCCGGGTTCGCACTCGATCTGCGCGAGCGCCTCGGCTTCCCGATCCGCCATGTGCGCCATCTCACGCTCTACGATCTATGTGCGCTGACCTGCGCGCAGTACGAACATGCCGGGCTCGGCGAGGTCTGGCAGATCATCGAAACGGCCTTGCTCGCGGCGGATCGCGAACAATCAGTCGTGCTTGCGGACGGATCGAACCTGCACTATCGCGACGGCATCATCGAGGGTGATTCGAGTGACCGCCGGCAAATTGCGCAGATCCGGGCAATCCTCGGCGCGCATGGACTTGAACTGCAGACGCGCACGACGACGCACTGAATGCACGCGCTGCCGGCGAAGCCCGCGGCACAACGCAACCGGGCGCTTCAGCGCTTCGCGAATCCTGCCTCGAGCAGACGATAACCTGCGTCACGCATGCCGAGCGTCGCATACGTTGCCTGTGCAGTTTCGTTCTCGCGTTCGACATAAAGACGCAATCCGACGACGTCCGCCGCTGCTCGCGCGCGCCGCTCGACATCCGAATAGAGCGCGCTGAATACGCCGCTGCGGCGTGCGCTGCTGGTGACATATACGCTCTGGATCCACCACCAGTCGCCGTTGCGCCAGTCACTCCACTCATACGTGATGAGCAGGCAGCCGACCGGAAAACCGGAACGCTCGGCAACCAGATAGAAGCCGCGATGCGGCGCGTCGAACACCGCTTCTGTGCCGCGCCTGAGCAGATCGCGATTAAGGCGCTTGTGCTCGGTCTCGAACGCCATCGCCGCATTGCTGTCGACGAGGAAACCGACATCGCCGCGCAACGCCGCACGCACCGTCAATGCTTCACTCATTGCGTGCCCGCCTGCGATGCGAACGCCAGCGAAAACCGTGCTTCGCGTTTGTCATACTGATTCCCGACCCACAGAAATTTTCCGTCATCACTGATGCCACTGGCACGTTGGCCGCTGCGCAAATGCGCGGGGCGCTCGGCAAACCGCGTCGCAAGTGGACGCGGATCTTCGCTGGTTTCGCGCAACCAGATCAGGCTCGCGGCAAGACGCAGATGCGCTGCACTGTCGAGCAGGCGTTTGGGATAGTCGGCGTGGCCCGGCGACGCCACGTCGTGCAGGATGCAGCCAATCGCATTGGAAGCGCATTCGAGCCATCCCGGCTTGATGTGCGCCTGATCGGCGATGTGATCCTGCAAGGCACGCTGCATCGTTTCCTCACTGCAATCGGTGCTGACAATTTCCTGGACGCGCCATGCCATGGATTGCTGTTCCGAAAACAACAGAGGCAATCCACCACCAAATACGATGTGCTTTCCGATGCTGTCGGGTTTCGCTTCTCGCGCGCGCGCGATCTGCCGCAGCGCATCCTCATTCACCAGCAACATACCTGCCATTTCCGTGCAGAGCGATACATCCTCCGCCACGATCGGCGCGAACGCAGCCACGCAATCCCCGGGCACGGATTCATCAGCAGGCAAGGCAGCCAGCATGTCGCCGAAAAGCCGTGTCGCGCTGTCGATGTAAGCAATCGCAAGCATCGAGAAGATCAGCGAGTCGCTGCCATGCCGCATGCGTCGCCAGCTTGCAACATTGCGGCAGGTACCGGCGATCGCATCGACATGCGCGCCATCGTGCCAGGCCAGCGCAAGCTCGCTGAGACGCAAACGCTGCGCATGTCCCGGATACGGAATTGGCGTCTCGATCGTAACCGGCAATGCATTGCGGTAGCTGTCCATGGCTTCGAGCAAATGCACCCGCTGCAAGCTGCGCGGATAACGCATGAGCAGTTCGCGCGTTGCATCTGGATTCGCCTGCACCTGCGCAAGACAGGGATCGCCACGCGTCTCGCACAAACCCGGATCGTCGGCCGATGGTTCCGGCAACAACGGTCGATCGCTCGGCATCAATCCGTCCAGACGTTCCCCGGATGCAAGCAGAGCCTGC
>JBEBXZ010000109.1:0-6264 GCA_040391335.1 Dokdonella fugitiva
CGACGATCGAGATCAAGTCCGGCTACGGCCTGGACCTGGCCAGCGAGCGCAAGATGCTGCGCGTCGCGCGACGGATCGGCGACACGCTCGGCATCACCGTGCGCACCACTTTTCTCGGTGCGCATGCCTTGCCTCCCGAGTACGCAGGCCGTCAGGGCGACTATGTCGACCATCTGTGCGACGTCATGCTGCCGGCCGTGGCGGCGAGCGGTCTGGCCGATGCCGTCGATGCATTCTGCGAGAAGATCGCCTTCACGCCCGCCGAGACGCGTCGCGTGTTCACAACCGCACGCAGGCTCGGACTGCCCGTGAAACTCCACGCGGACCAGCTTTCGGATCTCGGCGGCGCCGCGCTCAGCGCCGAGTTCGACGGTCTTTCCGCCGACCACATCGAGCATACGAGCCGCGACGGCGTGCGCGCCATGGCCGAAGCGGGAACGGTCGCGGTACTCCTGCCCGGTGCGTTCTACGCCCTGCGCGACACGACGCTTCCGCCGATCGCGGCGCTGCGCGAATTCGGCGTGCCGATGGCGGTCGCCACCGATCTCAATCCGGGCACTTCGCCGTTGCTGTCCCTGCGCCTCGCGATGAACATGGCATGCACGCTGTTTCGCCTGACTCCCGAGGAAGCCCTGCGCGGCGTGACGCTCAACGCGGCACGCGCGCTCGGCCTCGCCGATCGCGGCCGGCTCGCACCGGGTCTGCGCGCCGACTTCGTGGTCTGGGATGTCGAACGTCCAGCCGATCTTTGCTACTGGATCGGTGGCACACTGGCCAGGACGATCCATGCCCGGGGCATTCCTGTCCCCGTCTGACAGACACGGGGTTCCATGTCGACCACGCCTGCCAACATGCTTTCCCTCGCCTTGCAGGGCGGCGGTGCGCATGGTGCATTCACGTGGGGGGTGCTCGACCGTCTTCTCGAACATGGCGATCTCGCTATCGAAGCCATCAGCGGCACGAGCAGCGGAGCGCTCAACGCGCTCGCGCTGGCCCAGGGCTGGATGGATGGCGGCGCCGAAGGCGCGCGTGAGTGCCTGGAGCGGCTCTGGCAACGCGTGGCCTTGCAGACGCATGCCGCGCGCTGGATCCTCGACGTCACGCCACCCGGCGGACGTCGCGCGATGCTCAACCTGCATCGCTACTTCACGCCACAGCAGATGAATCCGCTCGGCTACAACCCGGTGCGCCAGATCGCGGAAAACCTGTTCGATTTCGAGCGCCTGCGCGCGGCCGCGCCGTTTCCGCTGCACCTGGCGGCAACCCGCGTGCGCGACGGCAGCCTGGTCATGTTCGGACCGGAACGGATCGGCATCGACGTCCTGCTCGCATCGACCTGCCTGCCCCAGGTCTTCGCGCCGGTGACCATCGACGGCGAGATGTACTGGGATGGCGGCTGGGCTGGTAACCCCGTGCTGGAACCGCTCGTCTATGGCGGGCGTTCCGACACCCTGCTGTGCATCCTCGTACAGCCGCTGAATCGTGCCGGCACGCCACGAAGCGCGAGCGAGATTGCCGAACGCATGAGCGAACTCGCGTTCTCGACGAGTTTCCTGCGCGAGTTGCGCACCCTCTGCCTCGCCCAGGATTCGCTGGATGGTGCCCTGACGCTGAGCTGGCTGGGGCGACGCATCAAGCGCCTGCACGTGCAGGTGATCGAACCCGCCGAAACGCTCGATGCGTTCCACGCCAAGACCCGCCTCGATACGCCAACCGGCTTCCTCGGCGAGCTGCGCGACTATGGACGCACGTGCGCCGAGGCCTGGCTCGTGGATCCGCAGCGCCATACCGTGGATTCAGCAACGCTCTCGCTGCCGGCCGGGAAATCCTGAAACGACGAAACCCCCGCTCGCGCGAGGGTTTCGGATGCGGCGATCAACGGGCGGGCTCAAGGCCCACCCGAAGCAATCAGGCGGACTTCTTCGCCGCGGCCTTCTTCGCCGGTGCAGCTTTCTTCACGGCTGCTGGCTTCGCTGCCGACGTCGCTGCGGGCTTGATGCCGGCCGCGCTGCTCTCGGCGTGCGGACGCACGTTGCCATAACTGCGGATAGCGATTTTGCCCTTGCGGGTCTTGCGGTCACCACGGCCCATCGGAAATCCTCTTCTTAAAATCGGCAAGCAAAGGGCGCGAAGGATAACAGCGCGGCGCCAAAGCGCAAGTCAAATCAGGCAAGCGAGGTCCTGGCAGGGGGCCCGCAAGGCTGGGCGTGGCAGTCCGGGCCCTCGATCTGCACGGTTGCGTGGCTGACCCCGAAACGCTCGCGCAGCACGGACTGGATCGTGCGGATCGCCGATTCCGGGGCCACGCCCTCGTCCAGGCGCGCGTGCAGGGTCGCTATCCGGTTGCCACCGGACAATTGCCAGACATGCACGTGGTGCACGTCGCGCACCCCTTCCGCCTCGCTTTCGAGCGTGCTTGAGACGAGATCGATCTCGGCGCCTTCGGGAACCCCTTCGAGCAGGATGTGCGCGCAGCGCCGCAACAGGCGCCAGGCGCTGTTGAGGATCAGCAGCGAAACGAAGACCGAGATCGCCGGATCCGCCCACAGCCAGTCGAAATAACGTACGAGCAGCGCGGCGCCGACCGCGCCGACCGATCCAAGCAGGTCGCCGATCACGTGCAGGCGTGCCGCCGCGGTGTTGAGATCGTCGTGGTCATGGCCACCGAGCACGCGCAGCACCACGATATTCACGAGCAGGCCCGCGAAAGCGACGACGAGCATCGTGCCTGACAGGATCGGCGCAGGGTTCAGGAAACGCGTGACCGCCTCGTAGGCGATCCAGAGCACCAGGAAAACCTGGGTCAACGCATTCGTGTAGCCGACCAGCACTTCGAGGCGCGCGTAGCCGAAGCTGCGCCGCGCATCGGCCGGGCGCTTCGCGAAGTAGGCGCCGAGCCACGCGAACATCAGGGCCGAGGCATCCACGAGCATGTGCGCCGCATCGGCGACAAGGGCAAGCGAACCCGAGATCCAGCCGCCAACCGCCTCGACGACGAGCGTGATCGTCGTCAGTGCGAACGCGAACAGCAGCTTGCGCTCGCGGCGCCCGCCGCCCTCATGCACATGCGGGTGACCGGGATGGCCGTGAACGTGGGAGTGATCGTGATGATGCATGGGAGCGAAAGGTCGTAAGCGGCCTCGATGCTAGGCAGTCGAAGCGGAGTTACACAATCACGCCCGTGCGCGTCAATGGATGCAATCGGGGCCGTGCACGTGGTTCAGGCGCAGGTTGATCACGTGCGACAGGGCGACGAGCGTGCCGCCGATACTGACCAGCACGGCATGCCGGGTGCTCGCGTGGTCGTCGCCGATGAACAAGCCGATCACGAGCAGGACGATGCCCGGCACGAGAAACCAGAATGCACGGTAGCTGCCGTGCCGGCGCAGGCCGAAAACAAGGCTCGTCGTCGCCAGCACGATCGCGAAACTGACGAACGCGCGCTCGAAGGCGTGGTCGGCGAGAAAGGCCATGCCCAGCGCCGGCAACACGCCGAACACCAGCGGCAGCAACGCGCAATGCACGGCGCAAAGGAAAGAAGCGATGGCGCCAAAACGGTCGATCAGGCGATCGAAAGCCCGCACGGGCCTCACGTCGAGGGATTCATCACTCGCAACGGATTTGGGAAGGGTGCTCATCGGATTGCAGGATAACCCGGCTCGGGGATCGGAAGAGACGACGCGTCGAGCGGCATTGAGGGTGACTTTCGACATACTGGACGGCGGCAGTGAAGTTACACTATAACATATCGAAATCATCCTCTCCCAACTTCGCGGAAGCCGCCACACCCATGAAGCAAACACTGCTGGCCCTACGTATCACGCTCGCGCTTGCACCATTCGCCGCCACAGCAGTACACGCGCAGGCACCGCAAACGCCCGATGCGGACCAAACTGGAAGCTCGACCACGAGTGGATCATCTGGATCATCCGATGCAGGCGGAAGCGGGTCCTTGCGCACTTCCGGCCCTGCCCTGCTCCCGGAAGTGGTGGTCAACGCGATGCCTCTCAAGCAGAGCGTCGACGAGGTCATCACCCCGGTTATCGTCCTTTCCGGTGCGGCTCTGGACGATGTCAAATCGAACACAATCGGCGAAACGGTGTCACGCGAGATTGGTGTGCAGACGACGGCCTTCGGTGCAGGTGTCGGACGCCCCGTCATCCGCGGCCTCGATGGTCCGCGTGTAAGCGTGCTGTCGAACGGGCTTGGTTCGGGCGACGTATCGACCGTCAGCCAGGACCACGCGGTTGCAATCGAGCCGTTTCTTGCCGATCAGATCGAGATCCTCAAGGGGCCATCCACCCTGCTCTACGGCTCGGGCGCGATCGGTGGCGTCGTCAATTTCGTCGACGGGCGCATTCCGCAAAGCATTCCCGGGAACGGCATCAGCGGTCGTGCCGAAATCCGCGGCAACACCGTTGCCGACGAACGCACCGGCTCGGCCCGCATCGATGCCGGCGCTGGCAACTTTGCGTTCCACTTCGACGGGTCGTATCGCGACGCAGATGACTACAAGATCCCCGGTGGCACGCTGGACAACAGCTTCGTCAAGACCAAAAGCGGGGCATTCGGCGCGTCCTACATCGGAGATCGCGGCTATGTGGGCTTCTCTGTCTCACGCTACCTGGACAACTACGGCAATCCCGCCGAACCGGGCGACGCGGAAGAAGGCGGCGTCACCCTGCAACTCGCACAAACGCGCTACAACGTGAAAGGCGAACTGAACCAGCCGCTGCCAGGTTTCGATGCACTGCGCTTCAGTCTCGGTCATACCGACTACAAGCACACCGAGTTCGAAGGTGCGGAAACCGGCACGATCTTCCTCAACCAAGGCAACGAGGGACGCATCGAACTCGTGCAGAGCCAGCTCGGTGGCTGGGACGGCGCCTTCGGCCTGCAGTTCCTCGATCGTCAATTCGAGGCGATCGGCGAGGAGGCCTTCATTCCGAAGACCTCGACGCGCGGCTTTGGCCTGTTCGGTATCCAGCAGCGCGAATTCGGCGCGCTCAAACTCGAACTCGGCGCGCGCATCGACAAACAATCCAGCGACCCGCAGGACGATGCAAAGGTCGACTTCACGCCAGTCAGCTTCTCGCTCGGCGGCAGCTATCGGCTATCCGACCAGTGGCACGTGACCGCGAACTTCGATCGCGCGCAACGTGCCCCCGCCGAGGAGGAACTGTTCGCCAATGGCCCGCATGTCGCAACCGAGGCATTCGAGATAGGCAATCCGGACATGAGCAAGGAAACGGCCAACCAGTTCGAAGTGGGCCTGCATTTCCACAGTGATTTCGTCGAGGGCAAGCTTGCCGCGTACACGAACCGCTTCAGCGACTACATCTATCTCGTCGACACCGGTGAGATCGAGGATGACCTTGCCGTTCGCCAATGGACGCAGGCCGATGCCAGATTCCATGGCTTCGAAGCCGAAGCAAAATTCAGGCTCGCGGAAAACACGAGCGGACGCTATGACCTGCGTCTCTGGGGTGACACGGTCAGGGCACGCCTCGACGACGGTGGCAACCTGCCGCGCATCGCACCGGCACGGGTTGGCGCCGATCTCGGCTGGAAGAACGATGCGTGGTGCGCGAGCGTAGGCGCCGCGCACTATTTCGCCCAGAACCGCGCGTCCGAGTTCGAAACCACGACCGACGGCTTCACCCTGGTCAACGCGCACTTGAGCTATGCGATTCCAGCGAGCGGCAGTCTCGACTGGGAAGTGTTCGCCGACGCGAACAACCTGACCAACCAGACAGCGCGCCTGGCCACGTCCTACATCAAGGATCTCGCTCCGCTGCCAGGTCGTTCGCTGGCATTCGGCGTGCGCGCGTATTTCTGATACAGACGCAATGCCAGCAGCCCGGCAATTCGATCAGCCGGGCTGCTGCTTGCAACAATCGGCACATATGCCATGCACCTCGAGGGTCTGGCCCGCGGGCCTGAAGCCGCGGTCGCGCGCCTGGGTATTGAGCAGCTTCGATACGCCCTCATCGCAGATTTCGACCGCACTGGAGCAGGCATCGCAAATCAGGAACGGCACCTGGTGCGCCTCGCCCGGATGATGGCAACCGACGAACGAATTGATCGATTCGAGCTTGTGGATGAAGCCGTTCTCGAGCAGGAAATCGAGCGCGCGGTACACGGTTGGCGGAGCCGCCATGCCAGCGCCGTCCTTCAGTCGATCGAGCAGGTCGTAAGCCTTGACCGGCTTCCCGGCCTCGGCAACGAGCTCGAGTACGCGCAGGCGCAACGGCGTCAGCCGCA